>DQIP01000138.1 GCA_020793565.1 Candidatus Methanovorans sp. | reverse complement strand
AGTTCAAATGAACATTTGTTCATTTGCATGAACAATGTAGTCTTAAAACAATGAAGCCATTAAATTGTTAACTGCTGCCCGATACAAAAAGGGTTATGAAAGGCTTGAGCCGGATGTGGTAAAAGTCGCAAGTCCGGTTCTTAGAAGAGGGAGAGCGAGTAATCGCTCTTTCTTATTCGGCTGTTCTCCCGTAACATTGACTCAATAAAAGGCAATTGTAACTATTCAGCCATACATAAACGTTATCGGTAGGTGGAATAATCCACAAATCGATAATTACACACAATTGTCAAATACCTTTTAAATCGATGGACGTAGACTATGTATTAAAAATAATCAAATATGCCACCATAGGTACAAATAAGCGGCATTTCGCCATCGGTGCCCGGTCTTAAAGATGGCTGAATAGTTACAGGTAATTAATGAATTTGTACTGATGATGATGGAAATGCGCCGCCTTCGGCGTGTTGTCACATTGTTTTTTAATTTACTCAAAGCAGCACATAATTGTGCCATTTATAATTCCGCATCATCGCCCAAAAACCATATCCAAAAAATACTGGTGCAGCCGCAGATCATCTGTAAGTTCCGGATGGAACGCCAGCGCAAGCACATTGCCCTGCTCGGCTGCCACTACAAACTCATCAACCTTTGAGAGCACCGTTACACCATTCCCATATTCCACAATCGCAGGCGCACGAATGAACACTGCATTATATGGGGAATCCAGCACCAAAACATCCAGACTTGCCTCGAAAGACTCGCGCTGCCGTCCGAATGCATTCCTGTTAACCCTGATGTCCATCAATGAAAGCAAGCCCTGACGCGTCTTCCCAACCTGGGGATCACCCTCTTTTGCAAGAAGTATCAGTCCGGCACACGTACCCATAATAGGCACACCATGTGCGTGCGCCTCCTTGATCTCATCCGCAATTCCTTCGCGAACCAGCAGGCTGCCAAGTGTCGTACTCTCGCCGCCTGGCAGGACAAGAGCATCACATGCAGGGACTACACCGCTGTGTTTGATAGGAACGATCCCCGCATCCTCGCCGCGCTCGGAAAGTGCACGCCCAAGTGCATAAATATGTTCGGAAACAGCACCCTGGATCGCAATAACACCTATACGCATGTTAAAACACCATCGAAAATAAAGAACAACAATGAATACTAAATAATAAATATAAAAAAACGGCGGCGGGATTACCAGCCGCGTGTCTGGAGAATCTGGTCCTGTGGAATTGAATCCACACTGATCCCTTTCATACCTGATCCGATACCTCTTGAAACTTCGGCAAGCACTTCAGGCTTATCGTAATTATTAACTGCCTCGACAATAGCCTTTGCCATAACCTCTGGTTTCTCTGCCTTGAAAATACCTGATCCAACGAATACGCCATCCGCACCAAGACGCATCATAAGTGCTGCATCCGCAGGTGTTGCAATTCCGCCCGCAGCGAAGTTGACCACAGGAATGCGGTGTCTCTGTGCCGTATCAATCACAAGTTCAATAGGTGCCTCAATATCGCGGGCGACCATAATAAGTTCTTCCTTGGTCTTGCCTGCAAGTTCCCGTATCTCACCCATGATCTGCTTCATATGGAGCACAGCCTCACTAACATCACCTGTCCCTGCTTCGCCTTTTGTGCGTATCATGGCAGCACCTTCATTGATCCTTCGAAGAGCCTCACCCAGATTCCTTGCACCGCAAACGAACGGCACCGTAAATTCAGTCTTATCAATGTGGAAATGATTGTCAGCAGGTGTCAACACCTCTGACTCGTCGATCATATCAGCACCAAGGGCCTGCAATATCTCAGCCTCAACAAAATGACCGATACGTGCCTTTGCCATAACAGGGATCGTCACAGTTTTAATTATCTCAGCCACCATGGACGGATCAGCCATTCTTGCAACCCCGCCTTCTTTCCTGATATCCGAAGGTACGGCATGAAGTGCCATGACCGCAACAGCACCCGCATCCTCAGCGATCTTTGCCTGCTCGGGATTTGTGACATCCATTATAACGCCGCCCTTTTGCATCTTTGCAAAGCCGCGTTTGATCAACTCAGTACCATGTCGTAATTTCTCAAGTTCCATTGTAATCATCCTCATTTTATTACTGTCATCGTTTATCTAGATTTATACGTATGATTTTAAATTGTGATTGTAATTGTAATTGTAATTGTAGCAATCAATCTTGCAATAGCCTGGCCCATCTTAAATCTACTAAATAAAGGCCAATAGTTAAAAGCGTTTACTTCCAACATATCGACCTTTATTCTTCTTTCTCCACCTGGATCCTCGCAACTCCAACAACGGCATCACCTGACTTTACATTCATGATCTTAACACCCTGTGTGTTCCTGCCCTGCACGCGAATGTCCTTCACGGGTATCCGTATGATGATACCGTCAGAACTGGTGAGTATTACCTCTTCGTCCTCTGCAACCGCCTTTACATTCACCACGGGACCGTTGCGAAGACTTGTGACGATCGTAATAACACCGCGCCCGCCCCTGTGCATTGTGCGATACTCTCCAAACCTGGTACGTTTCCCGAACCCGTTCTCGGTGATGGTCAAAAGGGTTGCATTCTCGTTCACTATGTCCATACTGACAACGGCATCACTCTCTTCAAGCCTCATGCCCCTGACCCCGCGGGCACTCCTGCCCATAGGACGTACATCGGATTCAGCAAACCGGATGGCTTTGCCGTGTCTTGATACCATCACAACTTCCCTTGTCCCATCTGTCATGGCAACATTAACAAGTTCATCATCATCCAGCAAGGTGACTGCGATAATTCCGCCCTTTCTCGGATTACTGAAATCTGAGAGCGCACTCTTCTTGACAGTGCCTGACTTTGTACCCATTAACAGGTACTTGCCATCCTCAAACTTGCTCACCGGGATCATCGCAGTTACCGATTCATCCTCGCCAAGTTCAAGGAAGTTCACGATCGCCTTTCCGCGTGACTGCCTGCTCGCAGCAGGAATATTATATACCTTTCGCCAGTGTACCCTGCCCTTGTTCGTGAAGCAAAGCAAATAATCATGAGTGGACGCAATAAAGATATCTTCGACAAAATCTTCCTCTTTTGTATCCATTCCGATAACTCCTTTGCCACCGCGGTGCTGCTGCTTGTACGTATCAACAGGCAACCGCTTGATATAGCCACTATTTGTAACAGTGACCGCAACCTCTTCCACAGGAATAAGATCTTCATCGGTAACATCCTCATTGGATATCGTTATCGTTGACCTTCTTGCATCCGCAAATTTGTCCCGCAACCCTGTGAGTTCTTCCCTGATGATATCATACTTGCGGGAATCACTTGCAATGATCGCTTTTAACCCTGCGATAACCTTAATAAGTTCATCATACTCGTCATCGATCTTCTGGCGCTCAAGTCCTGTCAAACGCTGCAGGCGCATATCGAGGATCGCTTTTGCCTGTACCTCATCCAGCCCGAATTTTTCAATAAGACCTGCCTTTGCCTCATCAGCAGTCCGTGAGGCACGAATAACCGCAATAACCTCATCAATATGGTCAAGTGCGATCTTCAACCCATTGAGAATATGTGCCCTGTCTTCTGCCTTTTTCAGGTCGAACAGGCTGCGTTTCTGGATGATCTCGATCCTGTGTTTCAAGTAGATCTGTAAGATCTCACGAAGATTGAGTTCCCTTGGCACATTATCCACCAGTGCAAGATTGATGATCCCGAATGTGGTTTCCATCGCGGTATGCTTATGTAACTGGTTTAGTACAACATTTGGATTTGTAGTACGTGTAAGTTCGATCACAACACGGATCCCATCACGATCAGACTCATCGCGGATGTCGGAAACTCCAATGATCTTCTTTTCACGAACTAGTGCCGCGATGCTCTCGATAAGTCTTGCCTTGTTGACCTGATACGGAAGTTCCGTAACAATTATCCTGTGCTTGTCGTGTTTCATCTCCTCGATCGTGGAAACTGCACGCAACCGGATCTTTCCGCGTCCTGTCTCAAACGCATTCTTGATACCCTGTGTACCAAGTATTGTTGCTCCGGTCGGGAAATCAGGTCCTTTTATAACGGTCATAAGTTGTGGGATCGTCACGTCAGGATCATCGATCAACATCATGGTAGCGTCAACAACTTCGCCTAAATTGTGCGGAGCCATGTTGGTAGCCATTCCAACCGCAATACCTGTCGAACCATTGATCAATAGGTTTGGAAGTTTCGCAGGAAGCACTGTGGGTTCCTTAAGTGATTCATCATAATTTGGTTGGAACAGGACCGTCTCCTTGTCCAGGTCCGCAAGCATCTCGTTGGATATCCGGTCCATACGGACTTCGGTATACCGCATCGCTGCTGCGGAATCCCCATCGATCGAACCAAAGTTACCCTGGCCGTCAATTAAAGGATGTCTCAATGAGAAAACCTGCACCATCCTGACAATCGTGTCATAAACAGCTGCATCACCGTGTGGGTGGTATTTACCCATTACGTCTCCCACTACACGTGCGGATTTTTTGTAAGCTTTATCAAATGTGATACCTGATTCCTTCATGGAATACAGGACCCTGCGGTGCACAGGTTTTAGTCCGTCACGCGCATCCGGAAGTGCACGCCCGATAATCACACTCATTGCATAATCAATGTATGAGTTTTTCATTTCATCTTCAATTAAAACAGGTACGATCCTTTCCCCGGTATCCGTGGCCTGGATGTCGAACGTTTGTTGTTCATCCTCACCAGTGTCAGCCGTATCGTTATTAATATCATCTACCATCTTTTCTCACCTCACACGTCCAGATTAGTCACTTCTTTTGCATGCTTTTCAATGAACTTACGCCTTGGTTCTACCTGGTCGCCCATAAGGATCGTGAACATTTCATCCGCAGCGATAATATCATCCATAGTGACCTGAAGAAGTGTCCTTGTTTCCGGGTTCATGGTGGTCTCCCACAATTGTTCGGGATTCATTTCTCCAAGACCCTTGTAGCGCTGGATCATTGTGCCTTTATCGCCTATCTCTTTTAGTTTAGCTGAGAGTTCCTGGTCCGAATACACATAATACTCTGCCTTTCCTTTTTTAATACGGTAGAGCGGAGGCTGTGCAATATAAATATATCCACAGTCGATCAGGGGTCTCATGTACCTGAAAATGAACGTCATTATGAGTGTCCTGATATGTGCGCCATCCACGTCGGCATCTGTCATGATTATGACCCTGTGATATCTTGCCTTTGACACATCCATCTCATCACCGATACCGGTGCCAAGAGCTGTGATGAAAGACAATATCTCGTTGTTTTTCAATACTTTTGCAAGACGTGCCTTTTCTACATTTATGATCTTGCCCCGAAATGGCAATATTGCCTGTGTACTACGGTCACGTCCCTGCTTTGCAGAACCGCCTGCAGAATCTCCTTCCACAAGATATACTTCGCAAAGCGATGGGTCCTTTTCAGAACAATCAGCCAGTTTTCCGGGCAATGTCCCGACATCAAGCGCACTTTTCCTGCGTGTGAGTTCACGTGCTTTTTTGGCGGCTTCCCTCGCACGTTTTGCATTGAGTGCTTTTTCGAGTATTGCAACTGCAACTTTCGGATTCTCTTCCAAAAACTCGGCAAGCCCCTCGGATACCATCGACTCTACTATACCTTTGACATCACTGTTACCGAGTTTGGTCTTTGTCTGTCCCTCGAATTGCGGTTCCATTAATTTTACACTGATAATACCTGTAAGCCCTTCACGGATATCATCGCCTGATAGTTTGACATCACCCTTTTCGAGATTGTTACGCTTGATATAATCGTTTGCAACACGTGTAAGCGCGGTCTTAAAACCGACTACATGCGTTCCCCCCTCGTGTGTGTTTATGTTGTTGGCAAATGAGTAAACGTATTCAGAATAACTGTCAGTGTACTGCATTGCGATCTCAACAGATGTGTCCTCTTTTTCCCTTTCGAAATAGATAGGTTTGTCATGAAGCGCTGTTCGGTTCTGGTTGAGATATTCAACAAATGATATAATTCCACCATTGTATTCGAATATCTCATGTTCCCGATCCGATGTTCTTTCATCCGCCAGGGTGATCTTGATACCACGGTTTAAGAATGCAAGTTCGCGAAGTCTTGTAGCGAGTGTCTCGTACTTGAACGCGGTAGTTTCGAATATTCTTGCATCGGGCCTGAAAATACATTTTGTTCCCGTGCCTTCGCTTTTACCGATTACAATTACATCTTCTTCAGGAACTCCACGCAGGTATTTCTGATGATATAATTTACCGTCGCGTTTGACCTCTACTACCATCCACTCGGAGAGTGCATTGACAACAGAGACACCGACACCATGCAATCCACCTGATACTTTGTAACTGCCCTTGTCGAACTTACCGCCTGCATGAAGGATCGTCATGACGACCTCAAGTGCGGATTTGTTGTACTTCGGATGCGTATCGACCGGGACACCCCTGCCATCATCCTCTACCATCACGCTGCCGTCAGCGTTTATTACTACATCGATAGAGGTACAATATCCGGCAAGTGCTTCATCGATGCTGTTATCTACTACTTCATACACCAGATGGTGAAGTCCCCTGTTATCGACATTACCAATATACATGCTTGGACGCTTGCGTACAGCCTCAAGACCTTCAAGAACCTGGATACGCGTTGCATCGTAAGCTTGTTTGTCACTCATTTGTGATCTTTCTCCGTGAAAATGCTATAAATGTTGTTTTTATATGATTTAAGTTATAATGTTCTGATTTGACATATTCAAATCTTCAAAATATCCATTAAATGATTGCGTTAAAATGATGTTAAAGAAATGTTCTTTTTACTCCGCTCGAACCTATTTTTTAGTAATTACTCTGAGTTCTAGCATTACGCTTTCATGTATATTAAAGGTTTATATGTGAGACGATTTTTTTGAATCCCCGAATGTGTTGACAGTTTGAAACAAAGGATTTTGTTTACAAAATAGTACGAAAACGTGAAAAATTATATTTGAAATTGTCAAAATCTGTTGGCCTTTCGCCAACAGAATACAAATTTGACAGATGTGATCCGGCCTATTTAGTATTGATCGTTAATTGCTTGACCGTCCCTATAAAAGGAACAATCAGTTTATTTCATCCCATAACGGAGAGATTGTTTTGGCTTAAGTACGATTAAAGCGGTTTTGAGACGTGAG
>DQIP01000139.1 GCA_020793565.1 Candidatus Methanovorans sp. | reverse complement strand
GTTGCAGGCGGTTTTCTCTTTGGAATCCTCGTGATCTATCTTTGGCAAAGGGATGCGGAAAAAACCAACTACGATAAAGATTAGTTTTTTTACTTATTGCCACTTAATTCTGCCTCAATCTCTTCAATACTTGGCAGAGACAATCTGAACTCATCCGGCAGATTTTTTGTGATTAAGTATTCACTTACCCCAATCGGTTTATGAACATCTTTCATGGCATATTCTACCACTGTATCATTTTTTGATTTGCAGATAAGAATACCAATAGTATTGCTATCATGTTCTGATTTTAAAATTCCATCCACAGCCGACACATAAAAATTAAGCTTACCGGCAAATTCAGGTTTAAATTTGACCGCCTTTAGTTCAACCACCACATAACAATGCAGTTTGACATGATAAAACAGAAGATCAATAAAAAACTCATCACCGGAAACTTCGAGCTTGTATTGTTTTCCCAAATAAGAAAAACCGGCACCCAACTCCAATAGAAAATTGGTTACATGGTTTATCAGAGCATCTTCCAGCTCTTTTTCATTATGCTTTTCTGTTAATCCAAGAAAATCAAAATTATAGGGATCTTTCAAGGTTTCTATTGCCAAGTCAGACTGAGGTTCGGGTAATGTTGCCTTAAAATTGTTTATAGCTTTACCTTCACGCTTGAACAAATTACCTTCGATATGATGAGTCAGGACGGATCTTGACCAGTTGTTTTGAATAGTTTTTTGAATATAGAAGATAGCTTCATCTAAGTTTTTACACTTGGAAATGATGACAATATTGTGCCCCCATGGAATTTGTATTAATTGGGCAACAGCTTGTTGCCCAAATGCTTCTTTTGACTTTACAAGAGCTGGTGATGAAAATTGGCCAATACCTTGTTGACTTTTTTCGATTTCTTGTGAATAAAACAAATACCACTGCTTAATATATTTTAGATTTCTTGTGGAAAAACCCTTCATATCAGGAAATTCTGTCACCAGATCGTGACTCAGTCTGGAAATAAAACCATCGCCCCACTTTGCAGTAGTCTGCTTCTCCACAATATCAGCGCCAAGATCCCAATAAAACTGCAATAACTCAGAATTTACTTTAACTGCCGCTTTTATCTGAACCAATCGAACTTTATTTTTAAGCTCTTTCAACCAGACAGAATAATCTTCATCGATAATTAAGGAATTATTCATACCAGTTTCACCTTCTCCAAGTTTTCTTTGCCATTTTATAAATCCCCAATTGTGAAAAATACGCCATAATTACGATATTTAACATCGACTAAATATTATCCTACAAATTATAAAAAAGATAGTTTTTGTATTCATGGCCTTATATTAAAAGTCGCAATGGCTTCGTCCTCGCAACATAATTCAATCCTAAAACATTTCATGCACGTTTTACATAATGCAATTGAATCAAACCGGAATCGTATGATCTTTGAATCAATTCCGCACACATCCTCCACTTAAACATTCCGAAGCCTCAAAAACCGGTCAATTAAGCTCTTCATTTCCGGTTGTTCCTGTACATCAGTCGCAGAAAGGCCATCTTGTACAGATGTTATGACTTGTTCATGTTCCCATGCATAAATATCATACAGAAGATCTACAATGGGGCGGTACTGGCCATCGTTCCCCTCTGCAACAGCATCAAGATAGTCATTCCGATGCTCAATGCCGAAATAGATTGTCGGATATCTAATCTTCTCAAGTACAAAGTTCATGAGAGCTCTTGAACCCCTGCCGTTACCATCGACAAACGGGTGTATCGTGACCAATTTCGTGTGAAGCAATATTGCAAGTTCGAATGGATGCATTTTGTCACGATTTTTGCGATACCATTTGACAAGTTCCTCCATCATTTCAGAAATTTCAAATGCCGGAGGCGGTTGGTGTTCGGCTTTTTCAATAAGGACCTGTATTCTTCGATAGACTCCGGCAGATTCGAGCAGGTCATTCATAATAATTGCATGAACCTCTCTTATCAATTTTTCAGAAACATCTCCTTTGTAGTTGTCAAAAAAAGAGCGCAGTTTTTTGAAATTGACTATCTCGTAAACTTCCCTGAGAGGTTTTGATGGGGGCGTAATCCCATGTTCAAAAAGTTCATCCACTTGTCTTTGTGTGATGGTGTTCCCTTCAATTGCAGTCGTGCCCTGTACATAGTGGGTAAAGACTGAATTATTGTATATCTCAAGTTCATCCGGGAAATGCTCACTAAAAAGCCGGTAGTTGTAATGAATTGCTTCCAAATTGACGGTTTGATTATCATCCAGAAATTGACGCTGCTTGCCAATCCAGAAATCCGTGAACTTGTTTAACCTGATATCCTGCAATTCGTCAAGTTTTAGAATAAAGTCTTGCAGGCTTAATTTTTCCAATCTGCCAACATATAATGAATTATAAGTACTTTTATTGTTAACTTTTAACTTATATTTGATATAAAGGTATTTATTACCTTTAATTGTCTTAATCTCTAACTTATCCATCAGTAATTAGTATGATGGTTATATTTTAAAAATGCTTTGTTTCGGGTTAACTTTTGGGTTGACTTTTTAGTTATTGGTTTTTTTGACCAAAACATCGTTTATAGGTTGGGAGTTTTTATTCCGGTCAGTGGTCCGGTTGGAAATATAAGTATATTTTCCGCTGAGAATGGCTCAATTCCCGCCTGTTGTTCATCATACAATATTCTGATACCTAAAGCCCCGCCCTCCAAGATAATCTCGTGCAATATTTTCATCAAGATCCTTGGTGATGCATGTTGACGATGAGGGATCAATTTTTAATATTTTACCGGTAAAGCCTTTCATATAGTTATACTTCTGGTGAAATTAGTGACGAATAATGGTATCAATCGGAGTTGTTTTGGATTGATACTTCTAGGGCTTGGATGCTTTAAGTACTTTATATGTGTTGGGTTGGGGTGTGGTACAATTTTTAAAAGAGAGATGTTAATTTGTGTGATTATAGTTTGTCGCCCATCCCGGATTTAGCTTCGATTTGTCGGAGACATCCAGAAGATGCATGAGAATAACTGTAGTCCATTCGTTATTCTGAACAGTATGGAGTTCAGAAAGCAGAAATGAATAAGAAAAATATACATTCAATTCTCAATAATAAATATAGAATTTCATTCTTCAAGAAAATAAGAATCATTCATTTCGGAATTAGGTTCATAATCTCTATATTGAATATAAAAGGCACCACCTTCCATATTTAATTTAGAGTTGAATTCTTTTTTGAGCTCATTGATTTCATCACATAACTCTCCAGAAAGATAGAATTCATGTTCACCAAACCAATTCATTATTGGTCTAAATTTATCATAATCTACTTTATCTAATCCCACTTCATATCTTAACTGTGCAAGATATTCTTCCAACTCACTTTTCTTAATTTGGGGTTTCAGTTGTGGATACAAGTCTACCATACCATCTTCTGAAATTATAATTGCAGCACATTCTCCTTCATGTCCATCTACATATCTTATTGCTGAATTATAACGTGCCCCTCTTCCAGAAGTACCATTAATTGATGCTAATCCATCAAGAATAACACCTATAGAATGGCACATACAATTAGTATCTAAGATAACTGCGCCATCAATTGATGTGATCGATTTAATTATATTTCCATCTGGCAATAATGGTTCTATATTTGTAGATTGATTTTCCAATCTTTTCACTTCATTTATTGCATTATTTGAAATTATTATTAACGTGCCATGTTTTTGTTCTGTCGCTGAAATCACCACATTCCATAATGAATCCAAATTATCACTTGAAATATCATCAAAAATTCGATTTAAAGTAGAATAAAAAATAATTTTATCAATCTTCGATATTGGCAGGCGTGGATTAGTATATTCTACAATCATCATTGTGTGTGAATCATGGATTAATTCCCATTTATGTGAACCTGTAAAATTAACAATAAGTAAATTTTCATCAGAAGAATTGTATTGTCCCTTTAGTTCTGCAAACCCAATTATTTTGTCTCCATTAGTATATAAATGCAAATTGTCAGAAGCAATTTCTAAAAGTTTTCTTACTTTTCTATGATCTTGCAACTTAATTGGATTAGTTAATCTCAAGAGAACATTGATATTTGGATGATCTTCTTTACAAATAATTAATTTTCCAATGGTTGAATCGCCCTCATATTTTAAAGAAGAGATATAATTACAAATATCGAAAAGTTCATAAGTACCTGTAGAATCGGTTGCAGCCGATATCGCTGTACCAACAAAATTCTTAGCAGCAATTCTAAGAAGTTCTTTTATGTCGGTTTTCATTCCATTGAAACCAACTCCAGGTCTAGGTCTATATAGTAAATCCTTCACCTCATTTAGATACTCGTAAACTAAGGCATCAATAAGTGATTTTCTAACATTTACTGTTCTTAGCTCATGGATTTCTACTTCTGACCGATTTAAAGAATAAAACTTATTGTAAACGTTTTCATCGAATTGTAAAATTATAAATGTTTCGTAATTATCGTACATTACTGGATAGGATACAAATGATACTTTCCCTTTTCCCTCAAAATTTTTATCCACTAATTGCTTCACTGCTTTATGCAAACATTCAATTTTCAAATCCTCTTGAAATCTTTGATGATGATGCACATTGGTATGCAAACAATTTTTACGGGGATCTGCGTCGTGAATTTCACTCGCTAGTTTATCTACATTCTTAAAAGAATCCACTTCAATTCCACATTCTTCCGGTTCTATACAAATAGGATAATAATCTTCAACAGACTTACGTAAAATCCCTAATAAAAAAACAGTTGGTTTTATATTTTCAGACAATGTTTGAAAGACTTCTTCTGCTTGATGTTGGATGCCCAATTGAAAATGTTGTTGATATCCCCACATATAATATTTCAAAACATCTTTCATATGATTGCCCCTAGATTTTTTCAATAAAAATTCAAAATATATAATTTATCATTATATCTTAATTTACCATTCATCACCATTTAATTGTTTTGATAAGTTGTTTAGTTCTAAATGGATTTGACTAATTTCTTGTATTGAAAATAATCGGTTTTCATCAAGATTTTTTATAAGTTCATCTGTGATTTTCAATTCATCTTTTTTGTAAGTTACACTTTTACGTTTTTGAAGCTTTGTTCCTTCCTTTGGATCAGATACAAATGCCTGATCATGTGCAACTCTATTTCTAATTATTTGTACTTCCTTTATTGCTTTAAGCACCTTTCCAATACGTTCTTTATTGATCTTTTCACTTATACAAATCTCCTTGAATATCTCAATTTTTCGTCCAAAGTTTAAATTTATCAATATTAAATCCTGAAATCGAAAAGTTTTATAACTTTGAGGCGAGCAAAAATAATTCGATATAAAAAAATCCAGATGAGTCTCTATGCCTAATCCCATTATTAAGATATGACCACAGTTCCTAAGAAACATTTGATGTTCATCGTCTTGCATTAATTCGCCTCAAATTTTATTAAAAATTTCGGATAACTTTCTTAGTATTTCTCATTGGTATTTAGTTCAGTTACGAATCAATCGGATAATCTGACTTCTATGTATAATAATTCCGGCGCAGATTTTCAAGTAATTTATCTAAATACCTTTAAATTTATGATTATTCTATTTTTTATAAAATTCATCGAGTTCAATTCGACTTGCAATCCTATCTGTCGAGCCACTTCTTACGTAAACTCCTCTATTCCTTAACGTATATGGTTTATTTGTTCCCTCATTTATTCTAACGACAATTATCGGTTTATCATCGATCTTAACCGATTGTAATTCTGATTCAATAAAAGGATCACACTGGCTTCTAATAATATTTATAATGTGTTCTTCAATTTTATCTTGATTAAATCCTATTACATTTGACTTGTCATCAACACCAATTAGTATGGCTCCACCTTTACCGTTGGCAAAAGCTACTACTGATTCTATAAATTCTTCTTTATGTTTATTGTCTAATTCCTGCTTGAACTCGATATGCTGATTTTCACCTTGTTTTATCATTGTGAGTATATCGTTTTCTTTTAAGTCTATAATAACATCTTTATATGGTGAACTTGGCCAGCTTAAATAAATTCTTCTAAAATCGAGTATCTCGTCATCATTCTTCAATACATATATACTCATGAAATCCGGTATGAAGCTTAGATGAATTCTTTTAGGATTTTCATCAATATAAAAATCTTCAGTTTTAATAAGTCCTTCTTTTTCACAGTATATCTTGCCTATAAGTTCTTCTTGCTTTATATCATTAATATTTAATTTTAAATCCAGATGCTCTGAACCTATTAAGACTTCATCTATTTTAAGTTGGTAATTTGGTAAAAACAAGAATATACTGCCTGAGTTATATCCTAAATCAAATTCATTATAATATTTTATTGCACTTTCTGCATTTGGAAAGTGGGCATATCGGGCGCTAACAAGAGGATCGCCCGATGCATTGCCTCTTCCCACATTATCCATATTAAAAATGTAATGATTCGTAGGCCATTCATTATTTATCTGTTTATCATTACTGGAACGATATCGCCAATAAGAATCGGTATTAAAATTTCCAGTAGCTTTCACATTAGGTGAATTTTTTATTTTTAACTCTCCTTCTTTTACCAAATCATCAAGCAATTTAAGGAAATCATCCACAGTAATGCTAATTTTATTTAAAATGAAATTATCATACTCTAATTTTTCTGAAAAATCACCATCTTCATTTGACAGTGTAATTTTAGTAAATACATTTTTCCATGAATTCTGTTGTTTGGCAAGTGCCGTTATTACTAGAGCCGATTTATATATCCCTTTGTTTTTTGTAATCAAATTATTGATTTCGTCTAAAATTTGTATATCTGATTCATCAATTGTATTATTAGATTTCATGAGAGCACCATTTAAGTAAAAATACCAACCAAACTTAATAAATTGATTGTTTTTAAAAAGAGAAAAAGGGGTTTGAATAGATATTTTGGTGTCATAGCATATCAAAGTCAAAACCAAAACCAAAACACCCCCGCATCAACACCACCCCCACAACCGTGCCCCCTGCCAATTATTAGATATTAAAACAACTTTTTTACCTCAGCCAGAGCTAATCGCTCAATTCCAAATACTTTTAGATCAAGGTTCACCAATTTCATATAACGTTCCTGAACCTCCTCTGATCCGATATCTTCAATAAGGGAAAGGGAATATTTTGAAAGATGATCGCCTATTTCAGCCGGGTCCAGGCCATAGATCCAGATGGAAAATCTCTTAACCATCAATTTATACATGGTTCTTATACCGGTCGTGTCCCCAAGTTACTGAACAGGTACTCTGAATGTTAATAATTCTTTCAATGTCCAAATATGATCTGCTATTTTCTGAGCCATAGCTGGTGTCCTTTGCAACCATTTTTTG
>DQIP01000140.1 GCA_020793565.1 Candidatus Methanovorans sp. | reverse complement strand
TTGACCTACTTTTCGAGTAGGTGCAAGATATATTTATGCTCTTGCAAAAAAGGAGTATATACGAACTCGGACTACATAATCTTATAGATTATATACAACGAAAAAATGTCATTGTTTACGCCAGTGGTTTGGGAATGCGCACCTCTGGCGTATTGCTTCGGCGTATTGACCCGGCATCAAAACTGCCTGAACAAGACTCTATACCATATCCATCTCCTTCAGTTCTGTGTAAAACCTTTTCTTTTCACTGAAGAAAGCTCCTACAGCAATGAACGTTATCAGCAGGTATACCCAGAAACCGATCCATGGAAGCGAAATTAATATTGACAGGATAAACAGGCCCAGTACCATATCCATCCATGGTTTGGATTCCCTGCCCAATCGCGAAAATATGACATTTCCCAGCCAGAAACCGAAAAACAACTTAGCACCATATAGGATGGCGAATGTCATAAACAATAGTAGAATACCCAGCGGGATGCCTATCACTGTAATAAATAACATGATCGAGCCGATAAAACCTGCAATTACCAGTATGAATCCCATTACCAGATTCATTAAGGTTCCGTCAGGAATGGTGCGAGCTACAGCTTCAGTCCGGTTAGGTAACAGGATCAGGATCAATAGTCCGATCGCCAATAGGGCCAGGTACCGGATAAACCACAATGTAATGGAGAATGATCCTGTTATCTGTTGTTCACTTTCGTGTACTACTTTTTCAATAAAATTAATATCCTTGGCTACTGTACCTGGCGGGATTGTCGCTTCTTTCGGGCTTGTATATGTGAAGATGCCGTTGACCTTTGTGCCAGGGAGAACAGTCAGTTTGTCCACCTTCAGTTTCACATTACCATCCACTTCACCGGCCATCTTTACATCACCGGCTTCACCAATGATGTTACCGCCAACATCACCCATAAGTTCCATCTGGCCGGAACCAAATATCACATCACCATCAATGTTTGCATCCTTATTTAGAACTACATTCCCGCCAAATACCAGCAGGTCACCACCCACATTTCCATTCACGATCAATGTGCCGGTACAAACCCTGATGTCATCTTCCACATTACCGTTTATGATCACGGAACCGGCACATGCCAATACATCACCGGTGACGTTGCCGGATATCTCGACCAGTCCGCCGCATGTCAATATATCCCCCAGCACCGCGCCCTGAATAATGACATCATCACCAAAAATGTAGAGGTCGTCATCGATTACAGTGTTTGTACCCACAAATTCTCCTGATTGTAGAGTCGTAAAGGCACTGGCAGGATTGCTCAGGACAAGCAACATTACAATAATTGTTATATATTTGAAACTACGAATTATCATGACTATATCTCCTGTAGGTTAATTATATATATTCACATACATATATTTTATATTTAAACATGTCGATTAATAGAAATTCTGATTTAATATGTATAATTTATACACATGCTTTGGCTTGTGGGACAACCTGATTGCTAAAGGTTTTGATGAATGCGACAATTAACGACACAGTACATTAAAACATAGGAATGAACAATTGCATGAAGGTACTATTGTTGTGTTGCATTCCTTTTCCTCACTTTCCGCAGGTATCTGCAAATTTTTAACAATTTTTCCTGATAGCGCTTTTCCACATTTCTACTAAATTATATTTATGTTAACATACATAAAAAACATGTTTTGAATATGCTATTTGCCAACTTCTACAGAAAAATTACATATATCATTCCGACTCATTTATCCCAAAATTTAGAAAACCACAATCATACGACATCATTTTCGGTTTGTAAAAAAGATTTGTTTTCAAATATACCTGCGGAAAGTGCGCTTTTCCAAAGATATGGGTTCTAATCCACGTCTTCATATATTTCTTACCGAAGGTGGATCTGATAAATCAGGTATATCCATCCATCAAAAGCAAATTCCTTTTGAGACGATGTGAAAAAACCCTCCGCAGTGAAAACACAATCATCAGGGGGTTGATTTTGCTCAATAAGCGAAACACCGTCAAAAAATATCAAATTTGGCCGTCAGATTACGATTTGAGAAATGCGCGCGTTGTTAAAGATGAACTCTAAAAGTTGTCTAAGATATATGATACTGATCGGAGGATTTGCAAGGATATTCATTTTTAACCTAATTTTATTTGGGTATAGTATTTCTGAACCTAACCGCCTATGGAAATATGCCTTAAAGGAGGAATATTATGAAAGAAACAAAGCAAAAAAAGAGACGGAAAGCTCTTGCAGGACATATGGTGTTATTGATCCTGGCAATTTCATTTATCACACCTGCTGTAGCAGAAGAGAATCAAGGGAAATACGGAGTACTTGTCATCGCACACGGAAGCTCGAGCGAGATCTGGTGCAGCCCTGTACGGGATGCAGTCGCTGAGGTAGATCTGCCATATCCTGTTGAACTCGGATTCCTCGAACTTGTACCGAATGAAACGATCAATGATGCTGTCGAGAGACTCGATGATGCAGGTGTCACGGAGATTATCGCAATACCGCTCTTTATTTCATCGCACAGCAGCCATATTCAGGAGATCGAGTATGTGCTTGGACTGAAAGAAACGCTTCCATTGACAAGCGAACATGTTATGGTTGATGGTGTGAAGATGGAACGAACGATAGTTTTAAAGAATGGCCAGTACGCAATATCGCGTGCCCCGATTGAAACTGGATTTGATGGGCATATGCAAACTATGGGGCAACCGGATGAAGAAGAGGAACTTGTACCTGTTGAAACCGATGCGGTGATTCTCCTGGCCAATGCGATGGATGATCACTGGCTTGTGGCCGGGATATTGTCAGATCGCACGGCTGACCTGAGCACGGATATTGCGGGCAAGACACTTGTTGTTGTTGCACACGGAACCGATGAAGAGGCTAACTTTGCCGGATGGGTGAATAACACATTGTCACTTGCCAACCAGGCACGATTGAAACTGGCGTATTGGAGTGATCCGGCGATCGGACTTACAGGTACAGAAGTTACATTTATCCATCACAACGAAACGCTTCATCCCGAATTTAATTTAAGACCGGTTGTTGAGAGCGCCACCGGACCTGTTGTAGTTCCGCTGATGGTAAGCGAAGGATACTTCACCGGGAGTAAGATCCCTGGTTTACTTGGGAACCTGACTTATGCCTACGATGGCAGTGCGCTCACCCCGCATCCGAATATTGCAGAATGGATAGAGATCAGCGCGGCAAAAGAGAGTAATAATCTTATACTTCAGGTCTACGATGAAGGAGAACTTCTGGATATTACGCTGGATAACCTGGATGAAGCACATGGGGATGTCTGCATGTGCGTCGCAGCAGCGTTTAAGGCGAGTTTGACCGCGTTTGAAGCGTGGGATGGAATTCCAGAACGTGGCAATCTGGAGATTGCCAGTGCACATCCGTCAGATGGACATACCGAGACGTTCGAATACATCCTGAATTCAGGTGAAGATATAACAGTCAACCTGCCAGAAGGAACTAGCATCGTGAATCTTACCGAAGAAAATTATCGTTATTGTTTCATCGAGAAATCGAGCGGCAATATAGTTGTGGTCAGCGTGAAGGAGAACATCTTCCCTGATGGTTTCTTTGAGCTGAGAAAGAGGTGCAAGACAAAAGTTGCAACGCCTGATGAGAAGTCAGCATTCAAATTGATGAAAGGGGAGATCAAGGAAAAAATTCTATATCTGCCAGCGAATGATGTATTTAATGTTGAACACACCGGTAGTGAAATGATTTATTTCGAAGAACTCTTCGAATCGCTTTCCGGTGAATGGGCGTACGAGGGAACGATGGAAATCGGTAACGATACTATACCCATCAGCGGTACAAGGACGTTTATCCTGACCGGTCCAACGAGCGCAGACTTTGTTGTTGAATTTACGATGGGCAGCGTAGAGGAGATTGAGACTGGTTCTGCATGGTGGGATCGTGAGAGGAAACAACTCGCAATCAAGGAAGGAGATGAGATCGGGTACTTCAATCTGACAATCAATGGCTATGAGAGCAAAACGTTTCTCGAAGATGGTATTCCTGAATTTAACATCTTTGAATCTGTTCTATATGGTGAGCGTCTCACCATTTTCGATGAGACAACACAGAGTATGGAGTGGACCGCAGTTAACATGAATGGTGAATCATTAATGCTGGGAAATTTAAAGATGACATTCAAACCAATATTCTCCGAAACAACGACAACAACACTCATCGCCGAGGTTATTCCTGCAATTTCGATGACCGTCCCGACAACAGGTGTTGATTTCGGAAAGGTGGGAGCAGGAATGACATCTGGGAATCTGGACATAACAGTTGTGAATACCGGAACCGGTTCTGCAAAAGTCTCTGTAATGATACTGGATGACAGCAAAGGATTCTACAACGAATCACTTCGGTTAAATGGTCTGGAAATCGATGGTTTCTCAGGCGTGATTCCGGCAGATACGTCAGATTTCTGGTACGAGTACAAGGTCGTGGCAAACCTTGAAGTTCCTGACTGGGCAGGAGGAAAGTATGATGGAACGATCTTCTTTGTTGCAGAAAGTAAGACGTAGGGGGATTTTCTCCCTTTTCCTTCTTTTTTTACTGATCCCACAGGTGGCAGGGATCGGTGTCGGCGCATCACCTGATAAAATCGAGTTCGGTGAAGTGAGTCCAAAAGAAGGCGGAATGCGAGAACTGTATGTAATCAATACCGGTGACACGGCAGAACGGATTTTACTCACGGTAGAAGGAGTAAATCTCACAATAGACTCGCTGGAGTTTGATCTTGATGCGCAGGAGAGCAGGGCTGTTACGATATCGGTGGATCAGGAGGAGGCTGGCAAGTATGACGGAAGCATCCTGATCACGGCTTGTTCGTCCGGTGTTGATTCAGGTGGGCTTGGTCTTGGCGCTGGTGTCAGGGTACCGATTTCATTTATTGTAAAGGATAGCAGTTATATCAAGATTCTACTGGCTACCGGAGGTTTGTTGATTGCCATTGCGACTGTTGTGTCATTAGGAATACGGCGTTTAAAGGTGTGAATGGTGTTTCAGGTTTTTATAGTTAATATAATTTCATAAAGTAAAATGGGAGGTGTAGTATCATGGATTGTGAATGCAACGGTAAATGCGCTCATTGCAAGTGCAAAGAGCAAGCAGAAAGTGACGAAATTGATGAAGACGAGTGAAAAACTTCACTTGTTCCACATAACAGGAAGTGCTATACACATTACCTTGGTTTTGTTTTTTGATAAGTGAATAGCATTTATTATTTTTATAAATGGAATATGGAAATATGAGTTTTAAAAATCGGATTGGAATGATACAACATGTAGTGTCGAATTTGAACCCGGCAGATAGCGCCGCAGGTCTTAATATGGAATCTGCATACGGGTACAGGAGCAGAATATCATCGTTTGCTGCAGTTGCAGCAGCAGTTTGCGATATGCCTGAATACATAGCTACTTATTCATATATTGATTTTGATGGGGGATTGCATGGTGAACATTCAAAAACGATGATGAGAAGTCTATTATATTCGAATATAGCTCTTGGTGGGGATGAGAAGTCTATGAAACATGCTGCAAAGTTGTACTTTAGAGCAGCATTCAAACAGATTTCAGCAAACATGACAGCTTAAATGCAGGTTTATCTATCGTGATTCTGAGTTTGTTAGATAGTATATAGATCCGGATAACTAAAAAAGTGATGAAATGAAATATCTGGTTTACAGGATCGTGAGATGCATTGCAGCCACCATAGCAGGCAGGAAACCAGCAACGCTGATGAACATCTCCAATGATAACAGCGGGTTGCTGGACAAATGGGATTGCCACAATACAGACCTCTTTAGCAGATCTGAAATCGATTATTATGAATTGAAAAGGACTGATAAAAATGCAATTGTACTATTCTTCAATCAAAATCGGTTGAACGAACTGCTGGGAAACGAATCCGTAAATAAATTCCTGTCTGAATGCGGATATGAGTTTGATTCCATCGACTATGTATTGGACATGCTCAGGCGCAGGTATGCCACAGTCGGATGTCCTCCGGAGATAGGGGTATTCCTGGGCATTCCACTGAAGGACGTTAAAGGGTTTATGGGACTTAATTCCCTCCGGAATACAAAATACGGAATGTGGAAAATATATGGAGACCCTGCATCATCTGAAGAAAGAATGAACGAATACCGCTGTATAAGGTACATAATCTCCAGACGGTTCTTTTCAGGAGAGGATCCCATTGACATCATCAGGGAGGGAGAATTCGGTTTTTTTGATTGTATGGGACTGTCGGAAAATTGTAAAGTCGAAACAATTTGATTAATATTCGTAAGTAAAACGCTATGCTGCGTTGTGAACAATTTATTTTCCTATTTGCCTGAAGTGAGTAATCGTTTTCCTTCAAAATACGGCCTACTGTATCTGGATCTATTGTATATTTTAACCTTCTTAATTCATCAGCTATTTTATAGGTTGATTTGTTAGTTCACTTCAGGAGACTCATTGGGTCACCAGCAGTATTTTCTTCCATGATTTTTTCAAGATCATTAATAATTCCAGGATCTTTCTCTTCTACCTTTTTTCTCCCCCACCAGGTGCTCGAAGTCTTTCTGGAGGTTGAAGTTTCTCAGAGGTTTTTAGTTCATCTATCCCTTTGCGAATGGTTGAATGGGACATTCCCGTTAGTTTCTCCACTTTCGTAATTCCACCCCAACCAATTTCAAGTGCTATTGCACCGGCAAAACGTCTTGCTTGAACTTCATCTGCTCCAGAAAGAGCTTTTAGCCACCATATATACTGCTTGTTAACATCCATGCTACTACATAGTGCGGCTTACATGATAAAGTTTGATAACTTATTTTTCGGTGAAGCCTTGGTTTGAATTGAAAAACTGACATCAACAAGCACATTATTATTAAGGAATCTCTTCGGAATTTTTTTCTTATTATCAATCGACTCCTGTATCTCTTTTGCTTCCTGAATCATCCGAAGTATCTTTCTTGCCTTTGATTCAAGTTGCTGTTTTTTCAAAGTTTTTGAAAAATATAGATAGTTGGCACTATTCGGTTTAACGATCTTGTATCCATAAATCCCCTTTTCCTCATCAATGACTTCAGTCTAAAGTTGATCTAAAATGTCAATGATCTTATCATCACTCTTATTGAGTTTCTTTGCAGTTAGATATTGCATCCCATCCGCTCGAATAAGGGATTTATTTCCAACACTATTTGCACCCTTATCAAAAACAACAAGTGAGTTTTTCCTGAGCCTCTTACTTATTTGTTGATAAGTTTTCTTGAAATGTGTTTGATCATTCACATTTCCTTGTTCCACTGTGAACCCAATTGGTATGTTGATTGGATCTGAAAGTTCACTGACACCAATAGTGATTTGTTTCTTATCGGGTCTATGGTCACGACTGTACCCATATTTTCCAAGCATAGATTTGTCACCATGTAAGATTATACTCGTCCAATCCATGTTGACATTTATATGTGGGAAATTATATACTCGAAATATGATGTCTTGTATGTCAGACATTATCTCTTCTCTGTTATTTCCCAGGGTTTGGAGAGTTCTGTAAAGAACTCTTTGATTGAATTGTTTGAGATTGAATAATTCTAGAACTTCTTCTCGATTTATCCAATCATGAGCTCGATCGATGCTAAAATTGTCTGTAAACTTGTAGCTTATGAGTGCTTTAAGTAAGGAATTTATGTCGAATCCTTTCTTTTTGTGTTTGTAACTATTCAGCCATCCTTGAGACCGGACACCGATGGCGAAAATCCTCGAATTTGTGCTTGTGGCACTACATTTTTCAGTTTTTAATACTGAGTCTAC
>DQIP01000141.1 GCA_020793565.1 Candidatus Methanovorans sp. | reverse complement strand
TTAGAAAATCATAATTGATTGGAAAACAGTATTTAGCTGATTAAGGGGGTATGTTTGGCGTAAAAAGTGGAAAATCACTAGATTATGGAATTGTGCCCTGATTAGTATTGATGATTTTTTTTTATTGTATATAATCTATAAGATTATGTAGTCCGAGTTAATCCGACCGTAGGGAGGATTTTCTCGTGCGACATGTTTATATTCGAATGCCAGTATATAATTAACTTGCGTGTTGTAAGGTCCTTGCACGAGACGTGGCACGAGCCTTTCTGTGACTGTATAGACAACCTCAACACGGTACATATGATAATGCAACAAAGCCTGGCACGAGGGAAACTGGTGTGGACAGCGGTTATTACCAATAGGATGATACACCGGAGTTAGTGCGTCAGGTTACAGCATTATTAACATTACAATTTATGTATTTGTTTAGCGTTTTTTGACGCCGAAGCAATACGCCGCATGCGGCGGGATTGATGCACGGGGTCTGAATATATAAGATATACATCAACATTTACTCGAAACCATCGAAACAAACACCAATTTACTACTACTATTCTGCATCTATCAATGAGTACAACAGTGTATGCTGCATTCCATTTACGTTATTGATTTATACAACCTGCATTGATTTACAGATATGGCCATAGAGGATGCTGTGAAAGAATCAAAGAACGGGGTTATTATAAATCTTGAAGTTAACCCTGGTTCAAGGTCAATATGTATCCCGAGCGGTTATAACGATTGGAGAAAACGCATCGAAGTGAAACTTACCCGGAACGCACAGAAAGGAAAAGCAAATGAACAACTGATCGAGAACCTTTCAGATATGTTCGGGCTCAGTACATCTGATATAGAGATAACAAGCGGCGCTAAAAGTGGTAAAAAATCCGTGATAGTAAGAGGGATTGATTACAACGATGTAATCACTATACTCCGGTCAAAGTTGAACGATTTAAATTATTTTTAAAAGCAATATAGGATAGGGGAATCGCCTGGTTAATATTTCAGAATACCACAAACGTCTTAAATTGTTCGAATCGATGGTAGATGAGATGATCGAACGGTCTCAAGCCGGATCGATCATAGTAGTCGAAGGCAAGCGGGATGTCATTGCATTGAAAAAACTCGGGATACCGGGTCGTATCGAAACTGCAACCCATCAATCACTACTTGTTTTTGCAGAAAATTTGGCACAAGATACAACGCAAATAATCATACTGACAGATTGGGATCGCAGGGGAGATATTCTGGCAGGCAAGATCACAACATATTTACAAAACGTTGGAATAACGCCAGACCTTGCAATACGAAAACGCATTAGATCGCTTGTTAAAAAAGAAGTAAAGGATGTGGAAAGTCTTTATACGTATATGATGAAACTGAGAAAGAGTGCTGGATATACGGATTGATAACCCATGTGCGTCAAAAAAACAATTTCATGCGCCATTGGCTAAAAATAAGTATTTGTTTAGCGGTTTTTGACGCCAAAGCAATACACTGGAGGCGCGCATTTTTAAATCACTGGCTCGAAAGATGAAGTTTTCTTGGCATTTCAACTTATAATCTACATATAGAATAATACAGCACAGCGTTTTTACACACCAATGTTATTGAAAATATTCAGGTTTATTCACCCGGGGTATATTTTTCATAGTATATGATTTATAGAATTATATCGTCCGAGTTAATGCGAGCACAGCGAGATTTTTCTCGGAATATTTAGAATGCGCGCCTGCTGCGGTACTGCTGTGCGGGGTCTGACAATATGGACTGTGCATCGAGATTTTATCGAAACCATCTATACAAAACAAAAATAATATTGTGATAGAACACGGATTTTCGTGATACAATAAATAGAACTACATTCAATAAATTCAGATTATAGTTCTTCTGCGTCATGTAGGTATGACTTTTCTATACTTTCAAATGTCCTGTCAAAATCCGGATACAGTTCGGAATTATCCATCAATTCGCTATATGCTTCATGTCTTGGACTAACGATCATGATATGTGCCGGCGGATGAATTTTTTTCAACCTGCTTATTGCTGCACCTGCATGATTTTCCAGTTCGACCAGTGCTGCTGAACTGCACGTGTCTCTTAGTGGAACTCCCATAACACTGGTAAGAATATGGTCGGCATAATTCGGTTCTATTCGTTTTGGCTGGCATGAAAATCGCATATGGCCATACTGTTCCAAGTCATGTAAAGCTATTTTTACCTTATCTGCGTCATCAGCCCGAACCACTGCAAATGATTTCATTTTTTCCTCCACTACTGTTAATCAGTAGCCCCCGTTCTATTATTAATAATACCTTACACTATATGTATCTTTTTACTCGGTAAGAATTTGCGATAGATTGCGTCAAGTTAGGCTTACAACTTTGTAAAATCATTCACTCTTTTTTTGGTGGTTATGATCTATAGAATTTTGTAGTCCCAGATAATCCGGGCATAGTGAAGATTTTCTCATAGTATATGATCTTGATCTATAGGATTACGTAGTCCGAATTAATTCGACCGCAGGGAGAATTTTTTCGTTTTTCACATGGATAAAACTCATAGGACATATGGAAGAGTTGTCTTTGATGATTGCGAAAACGAATGACAATCCCCCCAATCTTGACGCTGTGATTTTACCAGTAGATTTTAATAGCATCGTTGATTACACTATATATCTTATTATAATTTGTTTATAAATGCGTAATAAGCAAGCTATATCAAAACCAATTTGCATTATACAATTCGGCCACATTGCCACATTTTATCTCAATTAGGTAATTATTAATTTAACATTATCTCCTTGATGGAATGGATACCATTTGATTTGTACACATGCTTTTGGTTTTTGGACAGCCTGTAAGATACATAATAACATCGGAGGATAAACCAAAAAATGAGTTCAGAAATGTGCCACGTCTGCGGATTGCCATCAGAATTGTGCATCTGTGAAGAAGTGGCAAAAGAGCAACAGCGAATTATTGTTAAAGTGAACAGAAGAAGATATGGAAAAGAAGTTACGGTTGTTGATGGGTTTGATGCCCATGAGATAGACCTTCATGAACTATCTACATATCTAAAATCAAAATTTGCATGCGGCGGTACTGTAAAAGGTAATACTGTTGAATTGCAGGGTAATCATCTTTCACGTATGAAAGGTGTGCTTGTTGCAAAAGGATTCTCTCCGGATCAAATCAGGGATTAAAAATATTTAAGGTTTTAAGTTTTTTAAAAAATTAATAAATTTTGGGGTTGGTGCGTATAATCTGGCCCCTGTGCCATATTTTTTTGGATGGACACGTATGTGACATGATAGTCACTTATCCATCAAAGATTAATTTAACTCAGGCGATAACATGAAACGAATATATATGGACCATAGTGCCACTACTCCGGTCGATTCGCTGGTAGTTGATGCCATGTTACCTTATTTTACAGATAAGTTTGGCAATGCATCCAGCTTGCATTCATTCGGGCAGGAAGCAGCTCAGGCACTTGAGCAATCCCGCCAGCAGGTTGCAAACTCGATCGGTGCAAAGCCCGAAGAGATCATATTCACATCAGGCGGGACTGAATCAGATAATTTAGCGATCAAGGGTGTAGCATACCGCAATTCAAGGAAAGGCAAACACATCATCACATCAACCATCGAGCATCCGGCAGTGCTCAGTACATGTGCATATCTTGAAAAGGAAGGATTTGAGGTCACATACGTTGCAGTGGACAGTGATGGCATCATTGATACTGAAGAACTTGAAAAGTCCATCCGTGATGATACGATACTGATCTCCGTCATGCATGCCAACAATGAGATCGGTACGATACAACCTATTTCGGATATCAGCAAGTTTGCAAAGGAAAGAGGTATATATCTCCACACAGACGCTGTGCAGTCCCTTGGTAAGATCGCAGTCAATGTGGATGAACTCGGCGTGGACCTGTTATCAATATCATCCCATAAGATTCACGGGCCAAAAGGTGTGGGTGCTTTGTACGTAAGAAAAGGCACACCATTACAGACGCTTGCGCACGGTGGGGGTCATGAACGCCATATGCGGGCAGGTACCGAGAACATATCAGGAATTGTCGGGTTTGCAAAAGCTGTGGCTCTTGCAGATGAGCGTATTGTTGATGATGCAAAACACATGAGACATCTTCGGGATTTGCTGATTAATAAAGTGATGAATTCGATCGATAATGCGTATCTCGTCGGGCATCCAACAAAACGACTCCCAAATAATGTCAATATAAGGTTCAGTTTCATAGAAGGCGAATCGATGCTCCTGTTCCTTGATATGAAAGGTATTGCAATATCAACGGGGTCAGCATGTTCCTCAAAATCGCTTGAACCTTCGCACGTTTTGACAGCCATTGGGCTGAAACCCGAAGATTCACACGGTTCGCTTCGGATCACACTTGGAAAGGATAATTTACAAGAAGAAATTGATTATGTAGCAAAGGCGCTGGTAGAAATTGTAGGACACCTGCGGGCAATGTCTCCTATTGCAGGAAAAAATCCTTCCCTGCGGTAGGCTCAATTCAAAATGCATGATTATGCATATTGCTTTATAGTATATTTATAGTATATTTAAACAAAAACTCAAATATTATACTTATCATCAAGTTAAATTAACCAAACTGGTCACAGGTAGGTAAAAATGTACAATGAAAAAGTGATGGATCATTTCTCAAATCCACGTAATGTAGGGGAGATCGAGGATGCGGATGGTATTGGAGAAGTAGGAAATCCGACCTGTGGAGACATGATGAATATTTACATTAAAGTTAAAGACGGCATCCTTACAGATGTGAAATTCAAGACATTTGGCTGCGGCGCGGCAATTGCTACATCCAGCATGATCACAGAGATCGCAATAGGAAAAACGATTGAAGAGGCGCTTGAGATCACACGCAATGATGTTGCAGAAGAGTTGGGCGGACTTCCACAGGTTAAGATGCACTGTTCAAACCTTGCGGCTGATGGACTTCATGCTGCAATTGAAGATTACCGAAATAAGCAAAACATTAAAAAGTAATCAGCGTTAATTTATGTTATATTATCAAGTAAATCTTCGCTGACACTCTATTTGTCTGTAGTACATGTTCTATAAAACAGATTTCACAAGAAAATCCTCGCTATGCTCGGATTAACTTGGAGTACATAATCTTATAGATTATACAATAAAAAATGGAGATTCATCATGAAACCCCCTTGCGAAATAATGGTACAAAAAATCCTGCCTGCGATTCGGGCAGAACTTGCACGAGTTTTGATAGTTGAATATGACTGTACACAGCAAAAAGTTGCCGATATTCTGGGACTCTCAAGAGCTGCAGTATCACAGTACGTCAGTGAAAAACGTGGAGCTGAGATCGATTTTTCAGATGAGACGAAAGAAGTGATCAGGGTTTTTGCAACAGAACTGCTTGGGGATCTTTCTACAAAGGAAAAAGTTAAAGGCATGTGTACTGCGTGCAAGTTTGTCCGAAAATCCGGTTGGTTGTATAAAAGCGACCCAGGTGTAGAATACTGTGCTATTTGTGGGGACGACGAATAACATTGAAACAGAACCTCTGTACCAAATGTAAGGGGAAAGGGCTCTGCGGCCGTCCGATGTGCCCCATCCTCAAAAAATTCAGGTTAATTGGATCGATCTCTTCTAACATTGGATCTAAGTTTAAGTCCAGTGATTCTATTTTCGGGGCATCCCCGCCTGCTGTTTTTGTAGGACGGTATGGTTATCCTTCCATATCTGCCGGTCCGATGATACCGCCACTTATAAGCGGCAATGATGCCACAGCCCTTGAAGATCCGCAAGAGTGGCTCAAGATGGGAATAGGGGATATCATCTCTTCCCGCTCGCAGCTTGTCAGGGCAAATACTGAAGTAAAGGTCACAGATGCCGATTCTCTTGACAATCCACTTCTTTTAAGATCACAGGAACTTGCCCTGTCAAAAAAACCGGTTGACACAGAGGCATGGTTTAGCAAACCGATCAAAAATGAACTCAAGTTCGATGGCGTGCTAACACCTATGGGACCATCGGGTACGGTAACAAATTTTGAGATCGCAGAGAACCCGAAAGTCCCGAAGAAAGTTGATTATCTTGTGTATGATACTGATGCGCTGGCAAAAGATGTTATTTCAGAACTGCGCACTGGCAATGTTTCAAACGAACACATAACACGATTACTTTCAATTGGGTTATTGGGTAAAGTGCGCCGTCTGGTCCCGACACGCTGGTCTATAACAGCAGTGGATGATATGGCAGGAAAGGATTATTTGCATGCCATCAGGGACTACGGACAGATAGGAGATATCACGCTGTTCAATGGTGAGATTTTTGGGAACCATTTTGAGATCCTTTTTGTGCCGCGCAGTTTTTCGTATGAGCTTATAGAGGCATGGCTGCCGCGTACCGTGTGGTCAGGAGACATGGTATGGATCGGTTCGGATTATGAAGGGGTCAATGGAAAGAAGGTTTACTCCTCCCTTGCAGGCGGGTACTATGCAGCACGTCTGGGCGCACTTGAATATCTTGACAGAATACATAGACAGGCATCGGTTTTCATGGTGCGCGAGATCAGGCCTGATTACTGGGCACCGCTCGGGGTCTGGGTAGTTCGTGAAGCAGTACGGCAGGCACTTAAGAATACGCCGCAGAAGTATGATTCTATTGAACTGGCACTTGCAGATATGTCCACGCGCCTGCGCACACCGTATGCGGACTGGATAGAAAAGGCGAAGATGCTGTCGAATCTTCGATGTCAGCGAACGCTTGACTCCTTTTTTAATAGCATATGATTTATAAAATTATATACTATAAAAACAGGTTTATTGACCTTTAACCCAATCTTTATCTATACTCCCGACTAAAATATGCATCATGACCGTATCCTCTCCCGTACTCACAGCAAAAGCCCTCTGGCAGATCAGGGTCAAAAAAAGACCATTTGTAATGTCTCATGCCATCAATTCGAAATGCAACATGAGATGCAAGTTCTGTGAATACTGGAAAGCCGATGGCGACGAGATGAGTCTCAAGGAGATATTCATCATGCTTGACGATGCCAGGTCGTTCGGTATCATGTATTACAATGCATGGACTGCTGAACCCTTGCTTCGGGAAGACCTGCCGGATATACTTGAACATGCACACAAGATCGGGATGATCACATCCATTATTACCAATGGGAAATTACTTGAAAAGAGGGCTAATGAACTAAAAGACCTTGATTACCTGTCCGTTTCCGTAGATGGTATTGAGAGTTACAGGGATATTCGGGGAATTGATTTTGATGAAATACTGCCTGGCATCAAGAAAGCAAAGAAAGGGCGGAAGAATCCACTGCTCATGAATTGTGTAATAAGCGGCAAGAACCTTGATGATATTGAACCTCTTATTCGTCTTGCAAAGGAACTTGATGTCAGGATATCGTTTGAACCGCTTTACGAATTCGGAGGTATTGACCAGGATATCTGGGATGATATCGGAATAAAAGACATGGGGAAGTACCAGGATACTGTCCAGCGTATAATAGAAATGAAAAAACAAGGTTACCCGATCATAAATTCAATTACATATCTTACAATGGTCAGGGACCGTACAACCGATTACAAATGCCATGCAAGTGACATTATCCTAAATGTGACTGCAGATGGTACTGTGGAGAACTGCCGTGTTAAGGGTGACGCTCTTGGTAATATCAAAGATGGTATTGAAAATGTGTGGAACTCGTCAAAGGAGATGAGAAAAACAATATCTACTCAATGTGAGGGTTGTTTATTTTTTGGATATGTTGAGAACAGTCTACTGTATGATTTCAACACAGAAGTTATGCGGCATTACAACTGGATGTGATTTTTTTTTATTGTATATAATCTATAGGATTATGTAGTCCGAGTTAATCCGACCGTAGGGAGGATTTTCTCGTT
>DQIP01000142.1 GCA_020793565.1 Candidatus Methanovorans sp. | reverse complement strand
GCCATCATCCTCCAATTCATACGCACTTGGCTTGCCAAATACAATAATCTTCTTATAACTATTCAGCCACACATAAACATTATCTGTAGACCGAATCGTCCACAAATTGATAATTGCACACAATTGTCAAACATCTTTGAAATCGATGGACTTAGACTCAGTATTAAAAACCAACAAATGTACCGCTGTAGATACAAATAAATGGATTTTCGCCATCGACATCCGGTTTTAAGTATGGCTGAATAGTTACCTTCTTACTTTGTTATGTTGTATTGCCAGAAACATTATGGATTTTGTTCAGGTTAATTATGCTCGACTACTAAGTCTTTCGCCCCACCTCATGAAACCCCTCCGACCACGCGACCAACCCGACCTCCACATTACTCACACCTGTCTCACTAAATAACTATCCCTGTACTAAATTGTACAGGGTCTTCATATACTTAAACAAATCGATTTCTTGCTTTGAATCCCGAGATAGTTACCAACCCTTACCCAAATCCCGTAGTGTAGGGCTTTGTGTATAAAGTACGTCCTATGTAAAAAGAAAATCGTCTGTGTATAAAGTCGGGGCATAATTCGATTTTATGCATAAAGCCCGCACCCTCATAACAACTATATAGTTGTAACACGATTAGTATAATCATGTTGCAACAATTCATCAACCGCGAAGCAGAACTTGCTTTCCTAAACGAACGTTTATTGGAACATAAACCTCAACTGCTCATTTTTTACGGTCGGCGCAGGGTTGGCAAGACCCATTTACTGGCAAAGTTTATGGAAAGCAAACCGCAAACGCCATCTATCTACTTCCTTGCCGGGAAAAAACGATGGATTGACAACATCAGAGAACTTCAATCCAGGATGGCAGAAATGGTGGATGAGCCATTGTTCTCAACCGCGGAATTTACCGATTATATTGAACTTTTCAGGGATTTTTCAAAAAGGTTCAAGGAACAAATAATTATTGTAATTGATGAATTCCCATACCTCCACGATCCTAAAAGAGATATTGAATCAATGTTCCAGAAGATATATGATGAGATCATATCAGAATCTAAAATCTCCTTGATACTGTGCGGTTCAAGTGTCTCAATGATGGAGTCACTGCTCAGATACAAAAGTCCACTTTATGGGAGGCGAACAGGGCAGTGGTTGGTTGAACCACTTCGCTTCAAGGATGCATGTAAATTTGTCCCAAAATATGATATACAGGGCTGTATTGAGACGTATGCCGTACTTGGGGGAATACCATTCTATCTTTCTATGTTCAATGACCGCAATAGCGTTTTGAAGAATATAGATAACATGCTGTTAAGTAAAGGTTCGGTATTGCAAAGGGAGCCTGAATTTTTATTGATGGAAGAAGTGCGCGAGCCAAGGAACTATTTCCTCATATTGAAAGCGATCGCATTTGGAAATACAAGGTCTTCTGAGATCATCAGCACAACCGGACTCGATAAGTCTGTGGTTTCACGATACATAGATGTCTTGCATAACCTCAGGATCGTTAAACGATCCACGCCGATCACAATAAAAAAAGAGAATGTACGGGATATTCGATATTACCTGGAAGATAACCTGTTTAATTTTTGGTTTAAATTTATCTACCCAAATGAAGCACAGATCGAATATGGCAATACTGATGTCCTGATCCAAACCATAAAGTCGCAATTGGGTGTTCATACAAGTTTTGTTTTTGAAGACATTTCGCGAGAATTCCTGTACGAGATCATTGATGACCTGCCGTTTAGGTTTGAGAGAATTGGCAAATGGTGGCACAAGGACAATGAGATCGACCTTGTGGCATTCAATGAAGGATCAAGAGATATCATGTTTGTTGAATGTAAATGGAAAAACCGGAAGATAGGTGTGGATGTTATCGAAAAATTGATGAATAAAACAAAACATGTTGATTGGAAAAATAGTAATCGACATGAACATTTTTGCATAATCTCAAAGAATGGATTAACAAAAAATGCAGAGCAGTTTGCAAAGGAGAATGGGGTTTTGAGTTTTGATATGCAGGACATGAAAAAGGTATTTAATGTTGATGACAGTGAAGTTTAGAGTTGTCAACGGCGATCAAGATTGTCTTCTAAAAAGAATATATATCCGTTTGGTGGCGCCCGTGCTGATCTTTTTTAAATCTCGATGTCAATGTTGACTACACCACATTGTCAGCAACATTTAATGCTGCAATAGACACGATCTCAAGGTATACGTGATACAAGCCTTTCCTCAAAAAAGTGCCAAAATCTAAAATCGATCCAAATGTTATGCTATCCTTAAATTCTCCCCATTGCCTACATAAGGTGAATAATGTATCAAATCCATATATACAACGTTTGTATCACAAAAATGTCCCTAATGTCACGTCAACTCTATAATATCGCCAGACATGTAACAGTTATTAATCATAATCCGGCATTGTAAAGTTGACGTGACACTACAACGTACCGGCAAGGAATATCTCACATCACAGTCATAATCTTTGAGCAGTATTTTGATGTCCGCAATCTCCATTACAGCAAACAAAGCGATAGTATCAAGCGCAAGCAAGTGTTTTTTTCACCTCTTGCCGCGCTCTCAAGAAGTTCTTTCCTTCCTGCATACGTAGTATTCTTCAAAACCTCTGCATGTATGAAAGCCTCGTTCGCAGTACAAGTCCCTGCATCAACATCCCGAATAGCCTGCAGGTCAAGCGGTCCGTGATGCACCCAGGGCGCGAATATGCACGATACAACCATGACGCTGAGCAGGTGCTCTGAGCAGCAAACCAAAACCCCATGCCCCATAATAATTCAAACGCTCTTAATACCCCGTGTAAGTGCAACCTTACCCGTCCTAACCATCTCTTTTATTCCGAACGAACTCAAAAGTTGTTCGATTCCCACGATCTTCTCTTCATCACCTGTGACCTCAATTGTCATAGACTTAGCTGCAACATCGATGATCCTTGCCCTGAATATATCAACGATCTGGATGATCTCGGAACGAGTGTTCGCATCTGCTGTCACTTTGATGAGCGCAAGTTCCCTCTCTACCGATTCATCAGAACTGATATCAGTTACCTTAATAACATCGATAAGTTTGTTCAATTGTTTTGTAACCTGCTCAAGAACATGGTCATCACCCCTGACAACGATCGTCATGCGGGATATAGTCGGGTCTTCCGTGACCCCGACAGCAAGGCTGTCAATGTTATATCCGCGTCTTGAGAACAAAACCGCAACTCTTGCAAGCACACCGGACTTGTTCTCAACCAGAACTGCAAGTGTATGTTTCATGATTTCCTCTCCAGATCAAGTATCTCATTAATAGCAGCACCTGCCGGCACCATCGGCGATACATTCTCCTCACGCTCAACAATGAAATCGATAACTGTCGGTCTTCCTGATGCAATCGCCTCATCGATCACCGGACGTACCTCTGGCGGCCTGGCAGCCCTTAAACCAAGCGCACCGTATGCTTCGGCAAGTTTAACAAAATCCACACTGCCGCTGATGCAGGTATGCGAATACCGGTGTTCATAGAACAGTTCCTGCCATTGCCGGACCATTCCAAGGTACCCGTTGTTAAACACTGCAACAATGACCGGAATATCATTCTCAACAACAGTTGCCAGTTCCTGTGAGTTCATCTGGAACGAACCATCGCCTGCAATGTCAAAGACGACCTTATCGGGCCTGCCAACCTTTGCTCCTATAGCAGCAGGGAAACCATAACCCATAGTCCCGAGTCCGCCTGATGTTATGAACATGCGCGGTTCCTTGAAACTGAAATACTGTGCAGCCCACATCTGGTGCTGTCCCACATCAGTGACTATAATGGCATCCTCACATGCTTCATGGATCTGCTCAATGATGTATTGCGGTTTAATGAACTCATCACTATTAACATAATGAAGGGGATATTTTACTTTCCATTCCCCGACCTTCTTGATCCAGTTTTCTGACTTGCACTTCATAACATGTTTTGTCAGGCTCGCAAGTACTTCCTTTGCATCCCCGACGATTGGTATATCAACGTGCACGTTCTTGGAGATCTCTGCAGGGTCAATGTCAATATGCATAACCCTTGCATTTGGTGCAAACGATTCGATCTTGCCGGTAACCCGGTCGTCAAACCTTGCGCCAATAGTGATCAGCAGGTCAGATTCCTGTATTGCGTAATTCGCATACTTGGTACCGTGCATGCCCAGCATTCCGAGTGAAAGCAAGTGATTCCCGGGGAATGCACCGATACCGGTAAGTGTTGTAGTAACAGGTGCCATGATCTTCTCGGCAAATGCAAGCAGTTCACTGCTCGCATCCGAACTGATAACACCTCCGCCTGCATAGATCACAGGGCATGTAGATCTGGATATCTCCTGTGCAGCTTTTTTGACCTGCAGAAGGTTGCCATTAAATGTTGGTTTGTAACCCCGAAGTTCCACTTTTTCAGGATATGAGAAATCAAGTTCATCAGTGGTAACATCCTTTGGCATATCCACCAGGACAGGTCCCTGTCTTCCTGTTGAAGCGATGTGGAACGCTTCCTTGATAATCCTTGGCAACTCAACGGCTTCCGGTACAAGATAATTGTGTTTCGTAATTGGAAGCGTGATCCCTGTGATGTCGGCTTCCTGAAAAGCATCATTGCCGATCATTGAACCGGGCACCTGTCCCGTAAATGCGACCATTGGAACTGAATCCATATACGCTGTCGCAATACCGGTGACAAGATTTGTCGCTCCCGGACCTGATGTCGCAAGGCACACACCGGTCTTACCAGTCGCACGTGCATACCCGTCCGCAGCATGTGCTGCCGCCTGTTCATGGCGTACAAGTATATGGCGCACATCAGCATCATACAATTCATCATATATCGGTAACAATACTCCGCCAGGGTATCCGAATATAACTTCAACTCCTTCCTTACTCAGGCACTCGATAAAAGCCCGTGCGCCTGTCATTTTCTCTGTTGCACCGGTCATGCTATGTCTCCCTGTTCATTTTCCTGTTAATTATTAATGTATTAATTTAATCATTACTACTGGTTTCGGTATTAGGATATCCGTATTAAATATGTTGATACAAAGACACGGTTCCATACAGTGTTCCAGTCGTTTAATTATCCCGTATCAATTGGTTTATGCCGTTTAGCACAGCCTCGACAGATGCCATTATAATATCCGTCCGTGCACCTCTTGCCGTTATTACCTTGCCGTCTTTTGACAGTTTTACCCATACCTCTACCAGTGCGTCAGTTCCACCCGTTATCGAATCTACGTGATATTCCTCTAACACGACATCAGCCACACCGGATATTGCCTTTCGGATCGCGTTTATGGCAGCATCCACCGGACCGTCACCTATGTCGGCCTCGATAACTTCCCTGCCTTCCACATTCAGTTTTATTGATGCGGTGGGAGTTACCTTATTGCCGGACACTACTGTAAACTCCTCAAGTGTTACCTTTGATTCACTATAGATATCCAGAACAACTTCGGCAATCGATTGCAAGTCAGCATCAGTGACCCGTTTTCCATGGTCACCAAGTTCCTTGACCCGCCGCAGGATCTCAGCAAGTTGTAAGTTGTCCACATCCAGTCCCAGTTCCTTTAATGCGAGTGTTACTGAACTGCTGCCTGCATGTTTACCAAGAATGATCTTGCGTTCACGTCCAATCACTTCAGGACCGATCGGCTCGTAGGTTGATGTATCTGCAAGCAATCCATGTACATGGATACCTGCCTCGTGTGTAAATGCATTGCCGCCAATAAGCGACTTGTTCACTGCCACCGGAATGCCGGTAAGGCGGCTTACAAGCCTTGATGTTTTATACAACTCGTCACACTTGATACCTGTATCATACTTATACAGCCATTCAAGGATCATTATTATTTCTTCAAGTGATGCATTGCCTGCCCGCTCACCGATCCCGTTCACGGTCATATGCGCTTCCCTTGCACCTGCCCTTAGTGCGGCAATGGTGTTTGATACGGCAAGTCCGAAATCGTCATGGCAATGAATGCTGACAGGAGCACAAAGTGATGTTGAAAGCTCGTTGAATACCTGCGTGGTCACTTCAGGTACCAGTAATCCCACAGTATCGCAGTAGCAGATCCGGTCTGCACCTGCGCCTATGCCATCCGAATAGAGTGACTTTAAAAATTCAAGGTCTGCACGTGATGCGTCCTCACCGCTGAGTTCAACAATAAGTCCGTGGTCTTTTGCATATTCGGTAACATCGACTGCCATCCGGCGCACGGTCTCACGGTCCTTTTTGAGTTTAACATTGATGTGCAGGTCGGATACAGGAACAACAAGATGTATGGAATCAACATCACACTCAAGTGCAAAATCGACATCCTGTTTCATTACCCGGCAATAACTGCATATCTCGGCATCAAGCCCCTCATTGCTGACAGCACGGATGGATTCACGCTCACCTTTTGATGTAATGGCTGAACCGGCTTCGATGATGTGGATTCCGAGTTCGTCTAATTTGCGGGCGATCCTGAGTTTTTCATCAGTTGAAAGCGCAACTCCGGGTGTCTGTTCACCATCCCTGAGTGTCGTATCCAGAAATTTAATATTTTCGAATAATATAATCCCTCACGTGGGTTTTGTAATTTGTTTACGGTACAATAATAGAAGTACAGGTAGGGTCTTTCGATACATCCATTTAATATATATGTGGCGATATGCCGCAAGTGGCATGATCAAATTGTCCAGTTATCTTTTTAGATACCGATTATACACACATAATAAAACGCAGGGCACGCAGGGATAAGCCGTAAAACAGTAAACAACTCTGCGTTCTCTGCGTGCCCCTGGATGGAAAATTATTGACACAGTTGTCGAACGGACACCTGCTTAAAAATACCTGTCCGCGATCTCAACCGCTTTTACGATCAGGTCCGCACTTGCCCGCAGGTCGGATATATCAATCACTTCAACAGGCGAATGGATGTAGCGTGTGGGTACACTGATAACACTTGAAGGGATTCCCTCGCGTGTCAGGTGTATCGATGTCGCATCGGTTGTACCGCCATCTCCTACATCCATCTGGTGTGGGATATTGTTGGATTCTGCCGCATCCCTGAGCCATTTGATCACTGCCGGGGAAGCCATCAGACCGCGACCTCCACCATCTACGATCGTAATAACAGGACCTTTTCCAATCTCAAGTGCGGAATCCTTTTTCTCGATCCCTGGATGATCGCCAGGGATTGTTACATCGGTTGCGATCGCAACATCGGGATTGAGCCCGAATGCAGAGGTGCGTGCACCTTTGAGTCCAACTTCTTCCTGTACTGTACCGACCGCATATACCGTGGCTTTGATGTCCATTTCTGATAATTGTTTCATGGCATTGATGAGCATTGTAACGCCTGCGCGGTTGTCGAATGCCTTGCCTGTGATCTTTCCGTTTGCAAGGGTTGCGAACTGCCTGTCAAGTGAGATTGGTGTCCCGACTTCAACACCCAACTTTTCAGCGTCCTCTTTGTTCCTGGCACCGATGTCAATGAACATGTCATCCGCTTTGACAGGCTTTTTCTTGTCCTCGTCCTTCATAACATGGGGAGGCTTCGAACCAATAACACCTGTGAGCGGTCCGTTCTTTGTGTGTACGACAACACGCTGGCTGTGGAGTGCCTGGTCAAACCAACCACCTATCTTTATGAATCGTAAGAAGCCGTTGTCATCGATATATTTGACCATCAACCCGATCTCATCCATGTGAGCTGCCAGCATGATGGTCGGACCAGTACCTTTTTTTGTTGCAATGAGGTTCCCCATCTTGTCGGTCCTGATCTCGTCAACGTATGGTTTGATCTCTTCTTCCATTATCTCTTTTATACTACCTTCAGACCCTGATATTCCGTGGGCATTTGACAGTTTTTCGAGTAAAAGTTGTAATTGTTCCATGATGATCATCTTTTGGGTTTTAATTCGAATTTTAATAACAATACCTTCGCCAAATAATCAGCACTAACCACTGTTAATACTTCCGATTTTCGTTATTCGGCTAAATATCTGCTGAATTAAAATTCGCTCTGGTTTTT
>DQIP01000143.1 GCA_020793565.1 Candidatus Methanovorans sp. | reverse complement strand
ATTGAAGATCAAATTTTAGAAAATCATAAGTGATTGGAAAACAGTATTAGCTGATTAAGGGGGTATGTTTGGCGTAAAAAGTGGAAAATCACTAGATTATTGAATTGTGCCGTTTTTGATATGGATGATATGATGGGTTAGGTGATTTATTGGGGGTTTAGAGACACCCTTTTCACCAAAAAAACCACTGTTGTATGTTGGGGTGGATTGAGTGTATGTGTTATGGTTTGGAGATGGGTAACGTTTTGAAGCAAAGGTGTTGAGTTGGGTAGTTGCAATTCATCACGTACTTTGAATTGGAAAATCAGAGGCGTTAGAGAGGATGCTCATGCTTTAGCATTCTTAATAGGTTTACTGTAATTCTTTTTTCCTTTACAGGCGCAGGATTGCAAGATATGGAACAGCATGAGATGCTTCAAAGTTGATAACTATAATTCACTCCATTGGTGTTCGGTTAAGAGATGAATCGTGACAAATAGCACACATCCATCGAACTGATTCAAAAATGTCTAAATAATAAAACCAACAACATTGGCTAACCTTGTATTTTTAATTTCGTATTTGTATAGCTGCGTAAATTAGATCGTTCGATCTGAAACTGAAGATAAAACCAATACAAACGCCGTAGGCGGCGGATTCCCAGACCACTAACACGAACGATATGGGTATTTTCGCAGCATTTCAACGAGAAAATCTTCGCTGACGCTCAGATTAACTCGGACTACATAATCTTATAGATTATATGATACGAGAAAATAAATGTAGAATAGCGCAGCATAGCGTTTTCCACATGCCAATGTTATTAGAAATATTCGGGTTTGTCTGACCGATATAGACATAAACACATTTTCATAATGATTGGAATATGCCGCCTGCAACGGGTTGCTGCGTGGGGTCTAGCAATTTGGGCTATGCATCGATATTTTATAGTAACCAGATATACAAATACTTAATTTCAAATGTCCAAAGGGTTGCTTTTTTCTAAAAACATTAGCAACAAGCCAATAAAACCCCTTAACCGAACACCAATGCATGTTACTCTATCAGAACAACATCCACGTCCTGTCCTTCTTCATATCCTTCCACATTCTCGGGAATGATGACAAAACCATTGGCTTTTGCCACTGAACTCAATACCCCTGCCCCCGAGGTCATCAGGGGATGAGCAATATTGTCTTTAAGCACCACCCTTGCATAAGTAAGATATCCTTCTTTTGAGTTGATCTTGCCACACATTCGTGCCCTGATGATAGTGTCAGGTATGTCTGGTATGTTAGCCACTTTCCGTAGTGCCGGACGTGCGAACGCAAACAACCCGACAAGTCCTGCAACAGGGTAGCCTGGCATACAGACAACAGGCACATTCCCGATGATACCTAGAGCCGTGGGTTTCCCGGGACTCAATCCAATGCCGTGTACGAGTATCTCCCCCAGCGAACCTACGACCGCAGGCACATGGTCACGTTCTCCAACTGATGTTCCGCCACACAGTATTATCATATCGGCATCAAGATTCGATCGTATGGCGTTTTCGATCAGTTCCGGCTTATCTGGTACGATGTCACAATATCGCGCTTTTCCGCCCCATTTTTCCACATACAGTCCGACCATGAGTCCATTTGTCTCAAGAACTTTTCCGGCTGGTGGTATTTCGGAAGCCGTGCGGGGGACAACCTCATCTCCTGTGGGAATTACTGCCACGACAGGTTTTTGGTACACTTCGACCTCCCCGATCCCGAGGGATGCGAGCACTGCTGCATCACATGGGCGAAGCAGGTGACCGACTTTGAATATGAGTTCGCCTGCCTGCATATCTTCCCCGATACATCCCACATGCTTGTTCGGGTGTAATTGGGTACGTATTTCCACCATGTCCCCGATCGGGGTAGTGTCCTCTATCATGACAACGGCATCCGCACTATCCGGTATGTTTGAGCCGGTATGAACGCGGGCGCATGTGCCAGGTTCTGCATCTTCTGATACACCGAGCATTACCGGATTTGTCACTGATGCACCGATGGTATCGGATGCTTGTACTGCATAGCCGTCCATTGCTGCGCGGCGGTAGTGAGGAACGTTTCTTGTAGATGTAATGAATGATGCGAGCACCCTGCCAGGGCAATCAATGAGCGGGATCGGTTCTGTTGCTGATAGCGGACTGATGACGTTTTGGAATATCTTTCTTGCGTCCCCTGCTTTTGTGAGTTCTTTGATAATAGTTCCCATCTTCCCAACCTGCTTATATGATAAGATTACCAGAATCGTATCCTGGTCTCATCCACCCGAAACCGGTGGGAATATGGCAATTTCATCACCCTGTTCAAGAGCAGTTGAAAAACCGTCAAGATGGTGTATGCTGTTGCCGTTTACAAACACGTTGATGTATCCGCGAAGTTGTGGTTCTTCGGTATTGTCTTCGAATATGATCTTTTTTAATGAGGGATATTGCTCAGTAAGACTATTAAGTATATCCAGTACAGTGTCACCATCAAGCATTACTTCGGGCTTTCCTGCGTGTTCCCGAAGATTTGCAAATAATTTCATTTTAATACTTGCCATAAAACACTATTTTGGTGCACAACTTAAATAAAGTTGTGCTATCATTTTAGGTGAAACATTATTTGAAACTGCACGATGAACATGAACCTGTTATCCTTTACTCCCGCATCTATCTATTTTACGCTTAACATAGCCTCGTTCCTGGTTTATGGGGCAGACAAGGCTAAGGCTAAACTGAAATGGCGGCGGATCCCTGAAAAACACCTGTTGCTGACAGCATTGGTGGCACCAATCGGCGCGCTGGCGGGAATGCAGGTTTTCAGGCACAAGATACGAAAAACCAGATTCAAGTATCTCGTGCCTGCTTTTGTTGCGGTTCACCTTGTTTTTTTGGCGGTTTTGTGATGTTTTGTTAGAGACTTTTTATCATTTAGCATGAAAGTACCCTTTATCGTAACATCCCGGGATTGTCATTACAAAGATTATGCGCCGGATACTTTCATTTTTTGAGCATGTCATTCGAAGAATTTCATGCATATTTTCTGGTAATACATAATCTATAAGATTATGTAATCCGGGTTAATCCGACTGTAGGGTGAATTTTCTCGTAGTACATAATTTATGAGATCATGTAGCCGGGTTAATCCGCGCATATCTAGGATTTTCTTGTTGTATATAATCTATAAGATTATATAGTCCGAGTTAATCTGAGCGTCAGCGAAGATTTTCGAGTCACACTTATCGATAAGTTCTGTTAACCGCGGATACTGCATGCGAAATCTGCATTCATTTGCGTTTTGTCATAGTTCAAGCCAGAAGAAATTAAAATGTCTCTTTTGGTATGCAAAAATGCTTATAGTAAGGCTCTACTACTAATTATCGGTAATCACATCGAGAAATATCCAGGGGTTTGCAAATGGACTATGACCAATCAAATATCAACGACTTATTTTTGGCTTTAGGCACCTCTAAAATTGGATTGTCATCTGAAGATGCAAGCAACAGGCTCGAAAAATACGGACCTAACGAGCTTGAGGAAAAACAAAAGATCACACCACTTAAAGTGTTGCTGAACCAGTTCGCGAACTTTATAGTCTGGGTCTTGTTTGCAGCAGCCATAATCTCACTTTTAATAGGGGAAACCATCAATTTTTGGGTTATCTCGTCTATCATCGCATTTGTCATCATCCTTGGCTTTGTGCAGGAATACAGGGCAGAAAAAGCAATGGAAGCACTAAAACGAATCGTTGAGCCAACCACACGGGTACTCAGGACCGGGCGGAGAAAGGAGATATTGACAAAAGATGTCGTGCCGGGTGATATTCTACTTTTGGAAACAGGTGATAGCATCCCTGCGGACGCAAAGATATTTGATATAATCGGCTTGAAGGTCGATGAAGCGGCCCTAACAGGTGAGAGTGGTGCGGTTGAAAAAAATGAAAGCGACATGGTATTTGCAGGAACACAGATCGTTCATGGAAAATGTAAGGCTGTGGTCACAGCAACAGGCATGCAAACGAGATTAGGGCAGATTGCAGGTATGATACAGGAAGTTGAAGAAAAAACTCCCTTGCAGATAAAGATAACCGATCTTTCAAAGAGCCTTGCAATAATCGCACTGATAGCGTGTAGCATCACATTTGCATTTGGCTTGCTAAAAGGTGCTCCCCTGGGTGGAATGTTGATAATTGCCCTGGCACTCGCTGTTGCAGCCGTTCCTGAAGGATTGCCGTTTACGCTCACACTTACTCTTGCCTACGGTATGCACAAAATGGCAAAGCAAAATGCGCTCATACGAAAAATGCTCGGTGTTGAGACGCTAGGCTCCACAACGGTCATCTGTACGGACAAAACAGGCACATTGACAAAGAACGAGATGACCATCGAAAAGATATATGTGGACGAGATATTTTATGATATAACAGGGGTCGGATATGAACCAATCGGGGATTTTTCGATAGATGGTGCAAAGATCGATGTGACAAAACATGAAAATCTGGGCATGCTCTTGAAGGCTGCTACTCTTTGCAATAACGCGGGTTTTGAGGGAAATGTGGAAAAGCAGGAAAAATGGAAACCCATTGGTGACCCTACAGAGATCTCACTGGTTGTTGCAGCAGCAAAAGCAGACCTGTGGCAGGATGACCTGAAAAACGATTACCGGATGATCGAAGAGATACTCTTTACATCCGAAAGGAAATTAATGTCAACAGTTCACGAAAAAAGGGGCGAGACGTCTAAAATGGTATTCTCCAAAGGCGCACCCGAATTTCTGTTAAAAAAATGCAGTTTTATCAGGAAGGGGGATAAGGTCGATGAACTCACCAAAGACGAGATTGCGAGGATACTTGAAACAAACCATGACCTTGCAAGTTCCGCTTATCGTGTACTTGGCGTTGCTCACAAAGAGATGAACGGGTCACAGACTCCTGAAAACATTGAGAATGACCTGATATTTTTGGGTCTGGTCGCCATGATCGATCCTGCACGGGAAGAAGTAAAAAAGGCGATTGTGACCTGCAAAAAAGCTGGCATCAAGGTCGTGATGATAACAGGAGACAACGATGCAACTGCAAAAGCAATAGCAGAGAATATTGGTCTTTTCGATGGTGCGGAGGACTTTGGGAACCTCCAGAACGAAAAACTAAGGCGGATCGTTGCAGATGGGGTGATAACAGGCAGTGAACTTGATTCATTGGATGATGAGGAATTTGAAAGCGTAGTTGAAGGTATTTGTATCTATGCAAGGATGATGCCGCAGCAAAAAGTAAGGATCGTCAAGGCATTGCAGAAGAAAGGCCATATAGTTGCCATGACTGGTGATGGTGTAAATGATGCTCCTGCCCTCAAGAAGGCAGATATCGGTATCGCAATGGGCATAAAGGGAACTGATGTAGCAAAGGAGTCAAGCACCATGGTTTTGCAGGACGATAATTTCGCAACGATCGTCGATGCAGTGAAACAGGGCAGGGCTATATATGCGAACATTGAAAAGTTCACCTGTTACTTGATATCAAGGAACTTCACGGAGATCATACTTATCCTGCTCGGGATTATCCTGCTTGGTTTTGATTTCCTGCCGCTTCTGGCATTGCAGATATTATTCATAAATATGTTTGATGAGGTCATGCCCGCGATCGGACTTGGCCTGGATCCTGCAAGTGAGGGGATAATGGACCAAAAACCAAGGGACCCTTATGAAAAGATCCTGAAAAAAAGGAACGTGATCCTTATTGTAAGCATAGCTACCGTTATGGGATTGGCAGCATTTATGGTATTCGTGCTTGATAATCCGACAACCGAGATCGAAAAAGCAAGAACACTGACATTTGCTACCATCGTGAGCATGATATTATTCATCCCATTCGCCTTCAGGTCGCTGGAAGATTCGATCCTCAAGGTAGGCCTTTTTACAAACAAACTTTTGATTGCCGGTGTATTTGGTACATTCCTGCTGACACTGGGCGTGATGTATATCCCATTTTTCTATGATATATTTGATCTTACTCCCTTATCTGTTATGGATTGGGTGATCCCGCTATCTGTGGCATTTGCAGCAATGGTTTTTGCTGAGGTCATCAAAGCAGCAACCAAAGGTGTAAAATAGATGAAGATCTATTCAGCACAGGGTATTTTCGCAAGAATGACTATTTTTGTAAATACGATAATGGCTAATGATTGCTTTTTTTGAGTATTTTAAAATGATTGCTCCATGAAAAGTATTCCATGCCTGTGCATGTTCAAGTTCAAACTTACTTTTAAATTTGATAAGTTATGCAATTATAGTACACAGAAAAAAAGTCATATATATATATATTTATAGTAATTTGTAAGATCACACGAAATTTGGAGTGAATACCTGTTGGGTGGAATATCCAACGATTTATTTATTACAGGGATAAGATCATGGAACAATTTAAAAAACTTGGCATTATTAAGCCTATATTAAGAGTAATTGAAGAAGAGAGATTCAGCGAACCTACTGAAATTCAGGAGAAGTCAATTCCCCATATCTTTAATGGGAGAGATGTCATTGCAGAGTCTGCAACAGGATCCGGCAAGACGCTTGCATTTGGTGCACGCATATTACAGAATATAGAAAAAGGAGAAGGGATCCAGTCTGTAGTATTGACCCCAACAAGAGAACTTGCAGAACAGGTTGCAAAAGCTATAAGGTTATTTGGGAAATACCAGCATGCAAAGATCACTGCGATATACGGCGGCGTGCCGATCGGACCGCAGATCAAGAAACTTGGCAGGACTGAGATCGTGGTCGGAACACCTGGACGGATGCTTGACCACATTAATAGGGGAACGATCGATCTGGATAATGTTGAGACCTTTGTACTGGATGAAGCAGATACGATGCTTGATATGGGATTTATAGATGATGTGAAAAAGATCATCAGGGCATGTCCAACGGACAAGCAGTTGCTTTTGTTCTCAGCCACAATATCAAGAGAAGTAAATCGTCTTGCTAAAAAATACATGAAAGACCCTGTTAACGTATCTGTGAAAGCTTATGTCGATTCTTCCAAGTTAACCCAGATATATTACAGGACATCTAATAAGATGAAGTTCTCTTTGCTTCTCCACCTGATCAAAAATGAGAAGTCAGGTCTTATTATGGTTTTTTGCAATACCCAGAAAAATACGGATTTCATTGCAAAGAACCTTCAAAAATATGACATTGCTGCTGTTGCAATCCATGGCGGGCTGAACCAAAAAAGGCGGACCAGCATCATGAATAAGTTCCATTCTGCAAAAGCCTATGTTCTTGTGTGTACCGATGTAGCAGCACGCGGGCTTGACATTCCAGAGGTATCACATGTGTATAACTACGATATTCCGAATGAAAGCAAGCAATATGTTCACAGGATCGGGCGAACGGCGAGAGCCGGTAAAGAGGGCAAAGCGATCAGTATTCTTTCAAAACGCGATTACGGGTATTTTGACAAGGTGTTGAAAGACAATGATGTGGATATAACTGAAGAGGGGATGCCAACAATTCAACAAGTGGCAATTAAATGGATGGAAAAGCCAAGCCAAAAAGGAAAACAGAGGTATGACAGGCATACCAGGAGATGATGCGGGATAAAACCCGTATTTTCTATTAGATACCGGTATTTCGGGTGGGTTGCCAATGGACTGGCTGCCCCCCCACAATAACCTTTATAATCTGAAACGATATAAAGGGATAAAAACACGTTGTCCCGGTAGGGTAGAGGATATCCTTGGGGCTTGCGGAGCCTTAGACCCGTGTTCGATTCACGGTCGGGACGTGTTTATTCTATATTTTTATCTTGTTCGTATTTGATTAGCGATCTTTGACGCCGAAGCAATACGCCGGAGGCGCGCATTTCCAAACCACTGGCACGAACGATGACGTTTTCTCTGCATTTCAACTTAGAATCTACATATAGCATAATGCAGCATAGCGTTTTTACACATCAATGTTATTGATAATGTTCCGATTTATTCGACCAAGGTATGTTTTTAATAATGTTTGGAATGCGCCGCCTGCGGCGCTGTGACAAGAAAGTCATATCGTAAATTGCAGAAATACCACTCCCTCCATTCGGAGTGACCTTATTGTGGCATGCATTTTTAGCAATGAGAATGTGTGGGTCATGTCCCTCAGCAATTGACAACATTTAAATAGTTTAAATGTAGTTCCCTTTTTTGAGGAATATGAATGGATTTTGAACTGGATTTATCAG
>DQIP01000144.1 GCA_020793565.1 Candidatus Methanovorans sp. | reverse complement strand
AATATTACAGCGGCACCGTCTTCAAAAATATTCTCACATCTAGTACATTTGTGCGGCATCGATTCACCGGTCTTTAATATGGACTGTGGTTATTTAAACATTTACGATTCCGATGATGGAATCATGATCATTTGGCCAGATACCTGCCAATAAGTGGTTCAAGTTTCCGCTTTGTTTCATACGGGATCATGTCATGTACTGTTGTGATCGCACCTGCAAGTGCATCCTTGCACTGGCAATCCTGTGATGTCGGGACCTTATCGATCGTTGCGGTAATAATATCTTTGACCGCTGCTTCATTCTTTGTGGCATTTTCGATTATGGTCTCTATGTTCACATCTTCTTCAGACCAGACATCATAATCTGTGACCGTGGCTATCATGGAGTAGCACATCTCAGCTTCACGTGCGAGTTTTGCTTCAGGTATGGCGGTCATGCCAATAATGTCAAAACCAAGTGTCTGGTATACGCGCGATTCCGCACGGGTAGAAAACTGGGGACCTTCTATGCATACGTACGTGCCGCCATTATGGACATTGTAGTTCTTTTCATTTGTGATATCAAGTATCGTTTTTGACAGGGCAGGGCAGAACGGGTCAGCAAAGCCCATATGTACGACAATACCATCTTCAAAGAACGTATCTGGTCTTGATCTTGTGCGGTCGTATATCTGGTCCGGAATAACGATATCCAGTGGAACAAGTTCTTGTTTCAAACTGCCGACCGCAGATGCTGCGATTATGCGCTTGACACCAAGTTTCTTGAGGGCAAAGATATTTGCCCGCGAGTTTAAGACAGAAGGATTTATCCTGTGCCCGACACCGTGCCGTGGTAAAAAGCAGATGGTCTTGTCACCGTATTCGCCGATCGTGATGCTCTCTGATGGAGGGCCGAATGGCGTGTCAACATTAACGTTCCTGACATTATCAAAAAGGCTTACATCATATATTCCACTGCCACCGATTATTGCAAGATCTACATTTTCGTTCATTCTGATTCCCCGTGTTTCATGCCAATTTCCATAACGTTCTGCCGTCTTTTACTATTGACGTCAGTTTGCCGGTCCGTTCCATCTCTGTAAGCACTTCGATCATACGCCCTGGCTGTGCAATTTCAAATGTGATCGGGTCAAGTGAATGGTAGGTGTACAGACCATGTTTTATTGCAGGAATATCCCATTCATCCTTTTTCTCCTTTGCCATAAGACGCGAGATGATATCCATCATGTCCTCGATGAAATTCCAGGGATATACGATCCATGCCCAATCCTTAACACGTTCGCCGCAGTAATCAGGGTCCATCTCGGATGTGTAAAGGTACTGGAGTGTCGCGGTCCTTACTTCTCCAGGATCCTGCCTGAGTACATATTCCTTTGCATGGATCATGCTCTTGCCTGTGTCAGCAATGTCATCCACGATCAGTACTTTCTTACCTGTTACGGCGGTATCCGCAAGCGGATACTTAATCACGGGTTCGTCTCCTGTGACTGCCGTGCCAATATAGTGTTCTATCTTAAGACTTGTCAGGTCATCAAGTCCGAGGAAGTCACACATAACACGTCCGGCAAACCATCCGCCGCGCGCAAGTGCGATTATCACATCGGGTTCGTAGCCCGAATTTTTCACGTCGTTTGAAACATCTCTGCAAAGACTGTAGATGTATTCCCAGTTTGTAACTACACATTTGAATTTATCAGGTAATGCCATTGAAAATCCTCTTTTTGTGAATTGTACATATTATATGCATGATGTAATATGTTAACTATATCCTCACCTGTTGGGTGCGGAACTGTTTGTAATTTGAACACGCACTTGATTTATATATTTTCTTTTTTTGGCATGTCCTGCAATCAAATAACAGGTCCACTCCTTGAATGATTTGCCAATGACAGAAGGAATGATGCACTTTACCAGGCAGGTTGGTAATGAACGAGAAAATTATCCCTGCGGTCGAATTAACTCGGACTATATAATCTTATAGATTATATACAACGAGAAAATCATATTGCTCAAATTACCAGACAGGCCGCAAGGATGAAAAGGGCAAATAACATCCTGTAAATCTTCCAGGTCCCACCTATTTATCTACTCAATACTGGAGATATCCACTTTTTGTACTTATTTTATTACTATCAGTATCCACTGGCATTTTCATATCACGCTTACACAAATAATATAAGACCGTATAAACGTAACTTAATCAGTTACATAAAACATGATGTATCAAAAACCAGCCAAAAAGGATGTGAAACGATCAAAATACTTGCCATTTCTGACGCTCATGGGGACTTTTCCAAAATAGGACCGATATTAAAACTAAAACAAACCAGTAATATTGACCTCATACTTATGGCAGGCGATATCACAAACTTCGGCCCGGACGAGGATGCGGAGACATTTCTCAACATGTTTGAAAAACCCATAATGGCAATACCCGGGAATTGCGACCTGCGAACCATACTCAGGGTACTGGATAATTCAAAAGCCTCCAACCTTCACAACACATCCGAACGCATTGGTAATATCACATTTATCGGCCTTGGCGGCTCGAATCCGACACCATTTGACACACCGTTTGAATTTCAGGAAAATGAGATCGAAAACGATCTGGAAAAGTTGGTCAAAAAAGAGGAATATCGCAAGGTTGATAGTGTGATCGTACTGCTAACCCATGCACCGCCATACGGCACAGTTGATGAGATACCGGTCGGGCATGTTGGAAGCACTGCCATTGGAAAATATTTAGACAGGGTTAACCTGATAGTCTGCGGACACATTCATGAAGCGAGGGGTATAATGAAGGTGGGGAAGACCGTTGTCGTAAATCCTGGAATGGTCTCTGAAGGTAATGGGGCAATAATAACCATAAAAGAAGGTTCTGGAAACGTGCAAATTGATGCTGAACTAATAAAAGTATAGTATTTGAACAGGTAGTTTCGGTAAGATATCGATGCAAAGCCCATATTGCAAAACCTCGCGCAGCAATACCGCCGCAGGCGGCGTATTTCCACACCACTTGCCACAAAAATGGCACCTGATATCGATAAGATAATTAATTGTGTCCATAAATGTGAAAATATGAGAATTTCATCGGTGATGGCGGGAGTCGCCGCCTACGGTGAATTGTCCCGGCATCAAAACTACCTAAACATGTACAAAGTATAAAATCAATAATTAAAATGAGTTTTGGGGCAAACACCACGAACTGGATAAACTATATTGGGCTCGATCCCCTATCGATTGATTTTCTTCAGAAATTGGGATTATCATTAATGATCGGAATTTTAATAGGCATTGAGCGAGAGCACCGAAGAGCCAGTAAAAAGATATTCATTGGTGTCAGGACATTTGCCCTTGCATGTATGATCGGCATGATCGCAGCGTTTACATCAGAACTAATAGGTATTGGGATACTGATCGTCACTGCTGTGTTTTTTGCGTTTTTGTGTGCCATAGTTGCATATGCGACGAACATTCTTTACGAACAAACTGGCATAACAAGTCCAATAGCCCTTTTTTGCACCTTCCTGCTGGGGATACTTGTATCTCTGGGTCATTTCCTATTTGCGATCGTCAGTGGAGTCGTACTCACATTCCTGTTGATCGAGAAAAAACCATTGCATTCTTTTGCAAAACATCTCTCTGACAATGAGATAAAAAATGCCGTTCAATTCCTTGCAGTAGCATTCATATTGTATCCGATAATGCCGGACGAGACTTTCTTTGGAGTTGTGAACCCGAGATCTGCAATTTTGATCGTAGTGCTTGTTTCACTGATAAGTTTTTTCAGTTATATTTTCCTGAAAAAATTCGGGGCACGGGGAGGAATCTCCTATTCCGGATTGCTTGGTGGTTTTGTAAATAGTGAAGCAACAACCGGCGCTCTTTCTTCCATGTCAAAAGATCGACCGATCCTGATAGATGCAACATACACAGGGATATTATTGTCTAATACTGCAATGCTGACCAGAAATCTGGTAATTGCCTTAATTGTAGATCCAAGCGGCAGGTTTGCACTTTTGATGTTGCCACCACAGTTGGTCATAATACTCGCATCATCGGTCATTGCCCTGACAAAAAAGAGATCATTCGACACAACCAGTGAAACACTTCAGATCAATTCGCCGTTTGCACTTGGTCCTGCTTTCAAGTTCGGTGCAGGTTTTACCATTATATTGGGGATTGCAAAAATCGCAAACGATGCCGCAGGTCCGATCGGAATATATGCTATGGCACTTGGGGGATTCGTTAGCAGTGCAGCAGTCACCGTATCAATGGCATCACTTGCAGTCAATGGCAGCATATCTTTTGCAACTGCGGCACAAGCAGCAGTGCTTGCAAGCATCGTAAGCACGGCTGCGAAATTGCTACTTATAAAAATTTCAGGGTCAAATGAACAGTTGATACGATCAAGGAATACATTTGTGATGCTTGCACTCATAGGGGCAGTTGCACTTGCAATATGGAGCTATTACATGCGTTATGGTCTATTTTGATGTTTTTCCGGGACTGTCAGGCTGGATTTTAGGAATGCGATCATGATGTGATGATTACAACCATCATTTACTGCACAATTTATTGTATTGACAACGGACGCCTTAAGTATGGAACTGTGCCAAAGATGGGAGTAATGGTTACGACCACCGGAGAATACAATGGTGCTGCACCTGTGGTTTTGAATGCATCCTCCCATTATGAATTCAACCGGCATAGATAATGTTATTAAATATTAATGATTTCTATGTTACGGTGGCTATATGAAGATTAAGACTATTATTATATTTATAATGTTGACCTCCATTATGTTTGCAGGTTGTATCGGTGATGATGACCCTGTTGTTAATGAAACGATTCCCGCAGTAAATGAAACTCCTGCGGAAAATGAAACTTCCACAGAAGATGAAATTCCTACGGAAAATGAAACGATTCCTGCAGAAAATGAAACGATTCCTGCAGAAAATGAAACTTCCACAAATGAAACCGATATTATTGATGAACTGCCTGTGGTCGAACCGAAAATATATACGAATTTTATGGAGCATTACAGGGTTTCACTACCATCACAATTTGAAATCAATAAAGGCGATACTGTTGTCTGGAGAAACAGACAGGATCCAAAAAGATTACTAACACTTGTAAGCGAAGATGGACTATGGGAAGATAAGAATTTAGTCTATGGTCGAACATTAGTTTACACGTTTAACGAATCCGGCACATACAATTACAGTGTGATAGGCCAGTCAAGGATGAGTGGCTCCCTAATTGTCAACTGATACGTACAAAACCTATAAGACCCGATATAAATGAATACCAGAACCATAATAGAAGGTACAACTAAGGTTTTGGTACCAATCCCACCCGAGGGGGTATCATTTCCCCCATCGGCAGCACCTGTTTTTTACAATCCTGAGATGGAACTTAATCGCGACATAAATGTTGCGGCTACTGCTGCTTTTGTGAATCGCCTGGTCTTAATATTACGATCACAGCGCGACGACATTGTAACAACGGATGTGACCTATGTTGATGCATTGTCAGCATCAGGAATAAGAGGGATCAGGATTGCAAATGAACTGGGTATTTCGGCTGTTTTGAATGACTGGAATGAGGATTCATACAATCTTATTATTAAGAATATCGAATTGAACGAACTCCCTGAAACGACTACGGCATCACATAAAAATGCAAACGTTTTGCTTCATGAGAAAAGGTTTAATATCGTAGACCTTGATCCTTTCGGAACACCTGCCCCATTCTTAGATTCTGCCGCACGCTCGGCTGTACATTTACTTGAGGTTACGGCAACTGATACTGCACCCCTTTGCGGTGCGCACCTGAACTCTGGCATTCGTAAATATGCTGCTGTGCCGCTCAATAACGAATACCATAGCGAGATGGGAGTACGTATACTTCTTGGTAAGATCGCACGAGAACTTGCAAAGCATGAAAAAGCAATGATCCCATTGCTCTCCCATGCAACACGTCACTATGTCCGCACATATGTGCAGGTGAAGAAAGGTGCAAAGCATGCTGATAAAACACTCAAAAATATGGGTTTTATGTCAAATTGCCCTGATTGTGGATTCAGGAAACCAGTGTTTGGACTGGCTGTGCATATCGACAAGGAATGTCCGGTATGCGGCACCACCACCGGGATCGCAGGTCCGTTGTGGCTCGGGCAATTGCACGAAGTAAAGTTCTGTGATGAAGTTCTGCTTGAACTCGAAAAACGGTCCCTGAATACTCAAAAGAAGGCTATGGGGATCATTACTCTTTGCAGGGATGAACTCAAGATTCCAATGTTCTATGACCAACATGTTATCTGCAAACGCCTGGGAATCTCTGCATCAACTATAGGTTCGTTAATAAGTGCACTCAAAGAGCATGGATACGAAGCGTCAAGAACACATTTTGATGGGATCTCTTTTAAGACCAACGCTGGAATTACTGATATTGAAAAAATAATGTTAAGCGAAAGATCAGGTTAATCCGCAGGTCATATTCTCTTTTTTCTATTTATCGTTCCCATTTATCATATCCTTTTACTTCATTTTTTATCATTTACCACAATTACAGAAAGAAATATATAATAAAGTGTCTGATTTAACATACATTACCTCTTGTCAAAGATCATAATGAAAAGTAGGGATTACAATGGCTAAAGAATATGCAGAACAACTATTTTTGCAGGAAAAGCCCACACTTGCGCTTCTAGTGATCAGTTCATTCAAAAAGACCTATGCATCTGTGATCACAAAAGAGATCAATTCTACATTTTCCCACACAACCAAGATATTGTCCAAAATGAATGAGCAAGGTCTTGTCAAATTTACGATAGAGGGACGTGTCAAGTATGTGGAACTTACTGAACATGGAATAAAAGTTGTTGATGCAATGAAAGACCTGATGGTTGCATTTGGTATAGAATCAGGCGAAGAGAACAGAATTCCATTTGGAATGTCTTTTTCACGATCACCTGAAACACCACCTGAAACAGTAAACATATCCCGGGCCATTCAGGAAAAAATTGACCAGCTGCGCTCAAAGATAGAAACTATATATAGTGTAGAACGTGAAAGAGGGGCAGATAAGGATACGCTATCCCGAAAACTTGGACCGTTCAATAGGGATGTTAAAATAATAGGGAATTTGATTAAATCTTCACAAGACCGGATCGATGAGTCCGTTGTTATTTCACATAGCGATGTACGAAGACGCCTGGAATCAATAATCAACCAGTAGTTCATCAATTCCAGTCACAATTTATATAATTTTAGTAGATCATGGGATATTTCGTGTTTTTTGGCACGAAATTCTCGCTGCCTTCGGGTTCCGGCTTATTCGGATTGGGAAATTATGGAATCAATAATATTGCATTTAAACATATATGACAGCCATGACCGTGCTGTCCGTTCGATCGAATCTGTGATAGCCAATGATATCAAAGATATTGATGCATCAACAGAAATCCATGCAACCAGCGATGGACGGGTGCAGGTTGATATCACAGGCGAAGACGATGAGTTCTGTGCTAATTATTTGTTGGGAAAGTACGGCTCACCGATAAAAAAAGCAGAGGTTGGAGAAACCTATAAGGGATATATCCATTCAATAGGTGAAGATGGGATTGTTGTTGACATTGGAATTAAGGTCAACATTACTCCTGACGGACTAAAACCACTGGGAACAGGAGAAGTCAAGCAGATAGCATTACGTTTTGGTATCATCCCACACCTTCCGGTGTCGATTGAAATTGTTAAGGTTGATGGTGATACAAAAGTGTGCTTTACAAAGAAGCAGGTAGACCTGTGGTGGAAATGGAAAAAGTCGGGCACTGACAGGGTTATAGCAAATGCTGTGACACGGTCGGAGTTAAAAGCGGCAATAAAAAAGACCGGACATGCCCGGGATATTTACGGAATTGAACGTATGGGAATTATGGAACATGCGATAGTCTGTCGTGAAAAGACAGATGGACCTGGAATTGTAGCTGACATCGGTCCCCTGTTAAGGTCAGATCTTGGAGTTATCGTAAAACGTGCATGATCCCACCTGATGATTTAATGCAAAGTTTAACTTGACATGGGTTCATATGGTGAAATTGAATATGACCCTCAATTTGACCATATATGGCTGGTTCTTTCAACGGCGGTATAAAAATCCCCACTTATGGCGGTTTAAAATTCCCCACCCCTTTTATATGAACGGCAGGGTTCCTGACTAAAGGGTATGCGTTTTGCGCTGCTGATAATTTGATGGTGGTGAGGAACGTAAGTTTCGAGTAATTGGGGAAAATTGGATTGATGCCCGTTAAACCGGCAAATATCCGGGTAGCCCGGGTATGAGATTACTTTCCCGTGACATGTAATGATCACGTGAAAATTATTGTCATATCGTTTTGTCCAGGCAGTTTTCTGAGTTAGGGATTTCACAAAATTTAATATACCCAGTTTTCGTTGTTTCGAAATCAGAAGCACATACAGGCGTGACGTGAAA
>DQIP01000145.1 GCA_020793565.1 Candidatus Methanovorans sp. | reverse complement strand
CAATATGTAGTATCAATTCAGGAACATATTTCCGGACATTTTTAAGAGAGTCACCATTATTCGGTGAATCAAATCGAAAGGTATAATAGTACGTTAATCTGAGCGTCAGCGAAGATTTTCTCGTCGAAATTCATTTTAAAATACATGTGTACAGCATAGCCAAACCTGAACCAATACCAAACCTAATAATATAACTGTATGCCGATGGTCATCTTGTGGATGAATGCGTGGATTTGATCGTGACCGTTACCCTGCATAGGCGTTCTGCTAAAATAAAAGCGAAGTCGATTCATCGGCATGTACATTCTTTTGCAAAGATGACAGGATACCTAAAGGCAGGAGAATGGCTGTCATGGTATAAGAACAAAGGATAAACGGAGTTGCACGCGATGCCGGATTTATAGGGCTTGTTGGCAGTATTATTGGTGTTGTACTTGGAATTGACTTATCAGGAGCATTGCTTTATTTGGTGGGCAATATGACAATAGTCAGTAGAGGCATGATCGTTTCATTGAAAGTTATCATATTAACTCTTCCAATTTCTGTTTTCGTAAGTATAATTGCAGGAATTATTCCTGTATATCTGGGATCCAGGCTAAATAGGCTGTCCTGCAATTCAAAAATTCAGGAGAATGAAGGTTAAACCTGGATTTAAATACAAAAAGAAGGATCGATATTATTGGATATCTTAATTATTGGACAGCCTCTAAAACCAGTTAATGCATTGAGGCATGAATAATGGCATCAGGATAAAACCACTCAATCTGCAGTCCCATCATATTGAAAAAACGTTTTTAGTAGCAACACAATGATTTTTTGATATTATAGTCGGAAATACCGAGTTGATTGGTCGTTTTGTCGAACACTTCCACAATTGTATATAAGTAGAATGTCCTAAGCGCAATATTAAAGTACCTGTATGCGTATTTGGTCTGTCGCGTGATGAATATGCATCACACAAAAAACCCTTACTGGGCCCATAGCTTAGCTTGGTGGAGCACCCGGCTGATAACCGGGAGGTCCTGCGTTCGAATCGCAGTGGGCCCACCACCCCCTATAACTTAGTTAAAATATACAATTTGTAAAATTCTAACTTAATATTGACATTACTTTGCTTTTAAAACTCAAATATAGAAATATATATGATGAAATTATAAAATGGATTCCATAAAACTTATAAGTTAATAGGTAAATTATATTTATAAAATATAGGAACTATTTGGTGATTGTATGATAAGTGAACAGGTTATGATGATGGGAGATAACGAATTCGAGATGGTTGAGTTGCTTAGAAAACTCAATATGACCAGGCCAGTTGCCCTTACACTTGCTTGTTTATCAAACTTAAGTGAACTTACATCCCGCGAGATCGAGATGACATCAGGACTACGGCAACCAGAAGTGAGCATTGCCATGCGCCACCTGAATAAATACAACTGGGTCAACATACGGGAAGAAAAAAAGACAGAAGGGAAAGGACGACCAATCAAACTGTATAAACTTGTCGTACCACTTGAAGACATAATTAAAACAATTGAAGATGAGATAATTTTAGAGAACAAAGTTGTTCTTGAGAACATACAACGGCTCAAGAATCTCTCATAATTCACCTGAATGCATTTCCAGCTACTTTTTCCCAACATGACATCTAATATTATACTCATACTATTACATCCCATATTTTATTCCTAACCTAACATTCCATATTTTATTCTTCACCATTATTAAATTATAGTATATTCTTGTTCCCAAATGGGACACTTTTTTACATATCCATTCCTAATTGGGACAATTATTGATATTGACCGGTCAATCTTAAATAGCAAATATATTCAAATATAGTCCAATGACCATTTCAAACGAACATATTGGCGTGTTTATCTGTCACTGCGGCGGGAATATATCTGATGCCATTGACATTCCGTCAGTAAAACAGGAAATTGGAACGAGTGATATCCCTGTTTTTGATTGTGAATACCTGTGCTCAAATATCGGCCAGGACCTGATAAAAACAATCATCGACAAACATTCACTTGACAAGGTCGTCATAGGTGCCTGTACGCCGGCAAAACACGAGAAATTATTCAAGAAATGCATAGGAGATGCTGGCTTGAATACATCAATGCTTGAGATCGCCAATCTTCGGGAACAGTGTTCATGGGTCCATACGGGCAACCCTGCAGCAACGAAAAAATCGATCTCACTCCTTAATGGCAAGATCAAGCGCATACAAACCGCCCATCCCCTGACACCGGTACAAGTTACCATCAATCCCAATGCAATGGTCATCGGCGGCGGCATTGCAGGGATCAATACTGCACTTAACCTTGCTAACAACGACATTCACACATATCTTATAGAACAGGATGTCACGATAGGCGGCAATACCGCAAAGATAGGAAAAATATTCTCACCTGAAAAACTTGCCGAAGAATGCGCCATGTGTTCATTAAGTCCCCTCATGAACGAGGTCGGCTCGCACCCGAACATTACACTTCTCACCTACACAGAAGTTGAAAGTGCCAGCGGAAATGTCGGTGATTTCAAAGTCACAATGCGCAAAAAAGCAAGGTATGTAAAAGACAACTGCATGGCGTGCGGCAGGTGTAGCGAAGTGTGCCCCGTATATGCAGAAAATGACTTTAACTGCGGTGTAAAAGACAAAAAGGCAATATCCATGCGCTTTGCCCAATCCGTGCCGCAGGTATATTCGATCGATCCTGACCATTGCATCGAACTTGCAGGTACTGATTGTGGTAAGTGCCTGGATGTCTGCAAGGTAGACGCTATCGACTTTGGACAAAAGGACGAATTTATTGACATTAATGTTGGTGCGATCGTTGTAGCAACCGGTTTCGATGAATATGATGCTTCACTAAAGCCACAGTATGGATACGGTATTTTTAAGAATGTCATCACACAGATGGAACTGGCGCGAATACTCGGAGTCAATGGGCCAACGCTTGGTAAACTCGCACGCCCCTCCGATAATTCGACACCAAAAAACATTGTGATGATACAATGTGTGGGCTCAAGAGATGAACATGCGGGCGGAAATAAGTATTGTTCGCGTTATTGCTGCATGGCCGCACTCAAACACGCAAGCCTCATTTCAAAAAAATATCCTGATGCAAATGTGACGATATGCTATATCGATATTCGCGCCTTTGGACTATATGAGAATTACTATCGCGCAGTGCAGGACATGGGCATATCATTTGTACGCGGTCGTCCGGCTGAAGTGGTAGAAAGATCGAATAACAACCTTATTGTTAAAATTGAGGATACACTAACACAGGAGTTGAAAGAAATTCCAGCTGATATGGTGGTGCTCTCATCAGCTATGGAAGCGTCATCCGGTACAAAACAAATTGCCAGGATACTTGATGTGACACTCAGCGAAGATGGTTTTATAAAGGAAAAGCATTCAAAACTAAGACCTGTTGATACATCAAGAGATGGTATTTTCGTTTGCGGCACTGCCCAGTCCCCAAAAGATGTAACAGATACGATAGCCCAGTCTGGACTTGCAGCCGCGCGTGCCAGTGCTTTCATCTCGAATAAAGTGATCAGTTTTAATCCACATATTGCACATATGGACCATTCTTTATGCAACAGTTGCGGTGAGTGCCTCAAGTGTCCATTTGATGCAATATCCAAAAACGGTTCAGGTAATATCAGCATAAACCCACTCGTATGCAATGGCTGCGGATACTGCACAAAACTGTGCAGCAAAAATGCGATCAGTATCGATGGATACAAAGAGGAGCAGATCATGGCTGAGATCGATGGCATTCTTGAAAAGGGAGATGTACTCGTATTCTTAAGTCGCGAGATCCCGTATGCCACGGCAGATAACATCGGGAACAGCGTGGCCCGGTATCCTGCAAATGTAAAGATCATCAAGGTACCTACAACTACAATTGTTGCCAGGTCCACGATCGAGCACGCGTTTGAATGTGGTAGCAGGGCAGTGTTGATGGTTGAGGAGCCCACAGATAATACGATCGGTGAATTCATCTATCCGCTTGCGCTTGAGAATTTCGAGAGAATAAAAGCAGAACTTGGAGATAAAAGTGCACGCCTGCATTTCAAGAAAGCATACATACCGAATTACAGGGGATTGGCTGATACATTCACATCCCTTACAGAAATGGAGGACGGAGAATGACCGGCACTATGGCAGATCCGCTAAGTGAATATGACACGCCTGCATGTGAAACACTTGCACAAACTGTGAAAAAAAGCCTGAGAACATCTGATTCTATTGGAATTAGCCGCTGTTTGCAGTGCGGAGCGTGTACATCCTCCTGCCCCGCTGCAAGGTTTACTGATTACAATCCACGCATGATCATAAAGCGGGTAATGGAAAATGATATCAGTGTCATTGAGGATGAAAGTATCTGGAATTGTTTTTATTGTTATACATGCCACCTTCGCTGTCCCCGCAACAATAGTCCGACTCAGGTTGTGCAGGTGCTTAAGCAGATGGCGATCAATAAAGGTATCGGGCTTGATAGGCTTAAAGTCCTGTTCGGATACGGGGACACATTTGCAGAATTTGGAGTAAGCAAAATACCAGATCTCTATGTTGGCCGGATGAAAGATGATTTTGACATACGATGGCATGAATTTAAAGAAGATCTTGATTCGGTGCGTAGTGAACTTGGACTTGGGACTGTCAATGTGAAGGACAGTGGACGCGGGGAGATCCGTGCAATACTTGAAGGGATCGGGTTCTTTAAAAGGCAGGAGAAATTAAAACAAATGGCCAGGACCAAAAAGCCGATATTTGAATCGGATACATCCAATGAAAGTGGAGAGATCACAGATGAAGCAAATTGAAAATATCCCAGACCAGGGTATCCTGCTGTTCAAATCATGTATGGTCAGTGTCGAGTATCCGGGTATCGAAAGCTCGACAACCTATGCATTTAGTAAATTGGGTATCGACTACCTTGTGAGCGATGAGCAGTCATGCTGCACAGGTCTTGGATATTATTTTGACCTGTTTGACCAGATGTCAACAACGGCAATTGCAGCCCGAAATTTTGCAGTGGCAAGAAAGAATGGATATACAAATATCACAACCCTGTGCTCAACCTGCTATGCAATAAATAAAAAAGCATGTGCACTACTCAATAGCAATGATGAGGTACGTTTAAACGTAAATTCGGTTTTTAAGGAAGCAGGCCTTGATGACCTGGTATACGAGCAGAATAGCCTGGATGATGTTGACAATTTTTATCATGTGGTAGAGATACTCTTATCAAAGGCTAAAGAGATCGGTAGACTCAATGCCATTGACTTTTCAGGTGTTCGCGTTGCAGCACATCATGCCTGTCACTATTATAAGATACAGTCAGATGATATGATGGGAAATCCCAATCATCCGTTGCTGATCGATACGATCGCAAAGTCCTGCGGTGCTGATGTGGTTGAATGGTATGAAGATAAAACACTCACATGCGGAGCCGGTTTTTCACAGATACATGTCAATCGTGACCTGTCTCTTAAGGTTACACGTGTCAAACTCGAAAGCCTGAAGAACGCGGGTGTTGATCTTGTGCTTCACATGTGCCCTAACTGCCAGATACAGTATGACAGGTACCAGCCTGTTATTGAAAAAGAATATGGGACTAAATACAATATCGTACACATGAATATTGCCCAGTTTGTTGCACTTGCACTTGGTGCCGATCCTAAAAAAGTGTGTGGGTTCAAAACGCATTCCGTACCGCTTGATGACTTTTTGAGCAGGATTGGGGTGTCTGTTTGATTATGCCGTATTTCTAAAGGCAGGTGTAAAAGGGGATGTTCACTGTAACCATTATGCCTGACCATTTACCCATTGGTCATTACAGATCCAATGGTTTTCGTTGGGATCCGTTTATAAGTGATCCATGCCAGATGCAAATACCTATTAACTTTACCTGCTTATCCTAAACCACGATTTAACAGGAGTTGTATCTTTGGACACAATCAGCGAAAAAATATTTAGCCGTGCATCAGGCAAAAAGGCGAAAGCCAACGATTTTGTAACTGCAAATGTGGATTATGCAATGGCGCATGATGGCACAAGTGTTCTTGCAGTCAGGTCATTTCGGGAGATGGGAGTTGAAAAAGTATGGAACCCGGATAGGATCGTGATACCATTTGACCACATCTCGCCCGCGAATAACGAAACCGCTGCAGCTTTGCAGCATGACATACGCTCATGGATACGTGAACAGGGAATATCGAACTTCTACGAGGTCGGCGAAGGAATATGCCACCAGGTGTTTCCCGAGAATGGATTCGCCTTACCCGGAAAACTTGTTGTGGGTGCGGATTCGCATTCGTGCACCTATGGAGCATTCGGTGCCTTTGGTACGGGAGTGGGTGCAACCGATATGTCAGAGATATTTGCTACAGGAAAACTCTGGTTCAGGGTGCCGGAGAGTATGAAAATTACAGTCAACGGTAAATTGGGCAATTGTATCTCTGCAAAGGACCTGACACTTAATGTGATAGGAACGGTCGGTGCAGCTGGTGCGACATACAGGGCTGTAGAGTTTTACGGTGATACCATTGGATCGCTTTCGATGTCAGGACGCATGACGCTTTCCAACATGGCTATCGAGATGGGGGCAAAGACCGGGATCGTGCCGCCGGATAAGACCACATTTGATTTTATTAAAGAGCGGGCGGTAGAAGGGTACGAACCCGTGTATGCTGGCGAGGATGCAGTGTACATAAAGGAGTATAACATTGATGTAAACGATCTTGAGCCCCAGGTCGCCCGCCCGCATGAAGTGGATAACGTCTGCGGTATCTCGGAAGTTGAAGGCACGAAGGTAGACCAGGTGTTCATAGGCACATGCACGAACGGAAGGCTTGAGGATCTTGAGGTGGCAGCTGATATACTCAAAGGTGAGAAGGTAGTGGTCAGGACAGTTGTTGCACCTGCATCGCGCAGTGTCCTGATCGAAGCGATCCGCAACGGAACTGCTGAAACACTGCTGCAGGCAGGAGTAACTCTTATCACACCGGGATGCGGTCCCTGTCTTGGTGCACACATGGGAGTGATTGCTGAAGGTGAAGTCTGCATCTCGACTGCAAACCGTAACTTTAAAGGACGAATGGGGACTGGGGGATATATCTATCTCGCATCGCCTGCAACTGCAGCAGCATCAGCGCTGACCGGGGAGATAAGCGATCCGCGAAACGTTTAATTAACTCTAATACTTGGTATGTAAGGAGTGATATAATGACTGAAGATATTGATGAATCTAAACTTACACACCTTCTTGAACACTGGATCGAGCACAACGAAAGTCACAGCAAAAGTTTCAGGGACTGGGCTGTAAAGATCGAAACTGCTGGTTTTGGTGATGCTGCCAGGGAGATATTGCTTGCTGCTGATAATATGGATGAATCTACTGTATCTTTGAAGAACGCAAAGGGGAACTTGTGATACACCCGAGTTGCACCACCCGAGTTGCGCCTCGGGAGGGCGCAATGAAGTATCTACGCTGCGCTTCGATACTTCCCTAAGATGGAGCAACTGCGAATAGGGGGAGCGCAATGATGTGTATTCGCTGCGCCCGATACGTCCCTAAGGTGGAGCAACTGCGAAGAGGGAGAGCGCAATGAAGTACATGCGCTGTGCCCGATACGTCCTTAAGGTGGATCTGCATATTTGGCAACATCACGTTTGAATCGAAGAGAGCAAGAACATCCAGACAGTATATATGAACAAGTAATACATTTTAAGTAGAATGATTACAATTATTGTAAATGTTCTTTGGGAATTGATTTGTGCAGACTATAATGTTGTCTGAAATTCGCGAATTGATCGAACAGGTGATATACATGGATCTAAATGCATCAGAATTATTTAGAATAATTGAGCCCTATTTGAAAGTCATCCTGATCTTACCAATTTCTTATATTGTGATCGGTATAATAAACAGGTCCTTCAAAAAAATATTATTGGCTTTCAGTCAATCTTCTGATGTAAACAATATCCTGCAAAGAATTGTAAAATATGTTTTATGGTTTGCTGTTATATTATTCATTGTTGCCGAACTTGAATTGGAAGAGATTTTGGTACCCCTTATGGGAGCTTCATTTTTGGTTGGTGCTTCTGTAGCTTTAGCTGTTAAGAATATATTAAGTGATGCAGTTGCAGGAATATTCATCCTGTTGGATAAACACTTTAACATTGGTGATGAAATCGAGACAATGAACCGCAGAGGCGAAATCATTGATGTTACGCTAAGAAAATCACGATTAAGGATGAGTGATAATACTATAGTCGTGTTACCAAACGGAAAAATAGATTCTTCCGGATGGATACTACACAAGCAAAAAAATGTTGTAGACGAGAAGCAAGATTTATAGAAAACGATGTGATATGGACTGCTATACTAAATCGTGCATTTTTCATCTTTATTATTATTATTATGTAACTATTCAGCCCGTCCAAATATCACCTAAAACATTCAGTTTATTCACTTGACACCACAAATTAAATTCCACTTATGCAACTGGCAGAAAAGGAACA
>DQIP01000146.1 GCA_020793565.1 Candidatus Methanovorans sp. | reverse complement strand
GATTTCGGGGGCACTACCGGATAACGCAGCATAGCATTATTACACACCAATGTTATTGAAAATGTTCCGATTTATTCAGCCAAGATATATTTAATAATGTTTAGAATACGCCGCCTACGGCGGTATTGCTGCGCGGGGTCTGGAAATAGGAGATGTGCATCGAGATTTTATCGAAATCACCTATACAAATACTATTTTTGTTTTATTTTTATCATGCCGCAAAAATGCCATGGTTATATTAATTTCAAAAATGAAGGAATATTTTTATGGTCCATAGTCATTGTTGGACAGCCTCGAAATCCAGACAACAAAACGTTTTTTATATGCGTGATATTTTTGCACGTTTCATGACCCATGAAAGGAATTCAGCAGATGGAAATTCATGTATAGTTGTTGCAATGAACATGCCAGCCCCATGATCCTTGGCAACCATGATCGGTTTTCCTTCACTATTATTCAGCAGCACATCGGCATTAGCATCGGTTTCTGCAAAGTACCCATCACATTCAATCGGTATGCCTGCATACTGTATGATGGACTGCGCATCGTGCTCATCACATTTTTGAACATGAGTTAAACCGTGTTCCTGTATGTATACAAGTTTCATGGGAATCCAATCATAATGATATTCCGGAACCATTGGTCCGAATCCCACAACGATTCCGCCGTTTTCCACGAATTTTTCAAATGCCTTACTGTTTCGTTCGATCCCAGGGAGTATCTTCGTATATTCAGGATTTGCAAAACCGGTCGGGATAATTATGCATTTGCAGGGTGGTAAAAATGGTGTCCCAAGTGCATGTGATAATATACGCTGGCATTTAAGGTCATTTTCTGCAAATAATTTTTCAAACAGTATTGGAACATCCCATATTAGCAAAACGTCTGTCATGTAAGAACGATAAGAATCCCTATATATTATTAACTTATCCTTTACAACATGACCGTAGAAACATCGATACATTGCCCCACCTGCGGTGGTTCCGGATGCATAGGACCATCCGGTAACATTCTGGATAATCTCTACACCATGTACATGGCATGCAGTGATTGCCAGACTGACCCCAAGATCCAAAAGGATGTACCGTTTTGGATAATCAAGCAGGAAGGATATGACAACACACAATGCAACAACTGCGGTGCGCGCCACCTGGATATCGTGATGGCAGATGCGCTGGCAGTGATGATCAAACATGGATGCCGGAACAATGAGGCACGCCTCTTTGATGTGGGGACACCATTGATAACGATCGGTTGTCCTCTCGCATTTGCACCGAGGCTTAAAACTGATAATCTTATTTTGATCGCGGATAATATTGATCGGCAGGTCGCAGGGGAACTTGTCAATATTCCAGAGATAAAAGGCGTGATAAAAAGAATAGGCACACCTGCACAGAGCGTGGGAATACTGGATACGGACAGCGAGCCTCATACCTATGAACTGCTTGCAGGATGTGATATGCGATGCGATGTGGTAGCATCGGGTTTTGGGGAACTTTGTATCTATAAAAGCCAATCAAAGATACACATCGAATTTGGACGCGAATCACCTGAAAAGATACAGGTACTTGAAAGATTGTACATGCAAGGACACCTGGCAGGTGAAATCGTAATCGATGGTTTTTGCGGACCCGGCACTCTTGGGCTTATGTGTGTGCTCGCAGGTGCAAAACATGTTATCTTAAATGATGCATGGAAAACCGCGATCGAAAATACGCTCCTCAATATTGAAGCGAATAAGGACATATTGGGGGTGGAACTTGAAAAACTGGTTGACACATCAACCATGCCTGATATTGGTGATGAGCCCGTGCATGTTGCACATGCAAAAGGGAATGGATGTGTGATAGATTTATTCCATGGGGATTTCAGGAAACTCCTTGAAGTGGTAGATGATTTTGATACTTGCCTGATAGATACGTATCCTTCAGTTAATGCGGCAGGATTTGTAAAAGATGATACTGGCGGACGTATGGTAATAATCTAATGAAGAATCAAAGTGCTGAATGTACCATTGTTTCGATTTTGAAGTTTATGAATAATGTTTGAAGATTATCAAACTGTTTGAGCGAACGACATCGAACGTGTGTCCATTTGCTTCAAAGATATTAGAGAAATACTGGATCAGGTTGGATATCGTTTTATCGTCTTTATAATCATGCTGGATTTTTACAGATTCATGATATGGCTCCAGATGTATTATGATATGGTTTACGATCTGTGATACTGAATAGAACTTTTTGAATAGCACAAGCAGTTCGGAAAGTGGAATTTCCTTGATGGGTTGGTTGGTCACAGCCTCGAACATTCCAATACCATCGGGAATTTTACCCGCAGCAATATCCTTGAATTGATTCTTTGGAATAAATAGTATTTTGTAGTCCGTTATGTTATAAGCATTTACAATTTCATTCCAAAATTCCGGTTTATTGTGAAGTTCCCTATGAACCAGATCAAGATATCCAAAATGCTTTTTGATCCCAGGTGCTACTTTATCAGGTGCAACTGATGCTTTTTTAAAGTCTATTCTTATTGATTTTGATCTGCGATAAAGGTTATCAATGTCTAACTGCTTCCATTTTGCAATAAACAGTACAACATGTTCCGCAAAAAAGTCCCTCAGGTATAAGTCACCATTTGAAAACACAATCCTTGCAGTTTCAGGATCAAGGGGATCCTTGCAAAATAGTGATGTTTCTATGCCCCATCCAAATTTCTGACTGAGATTGTTGAGGTATGTATCAAGTTCCATTATTGTCTGCACTGAAAACGGATTTATGAGTTCGTCAACAAGTTCATTCTCTATCAGGCATCCGCCACTATTTTTGATCAACCACTTCAATGCCGTACGGTTTATTATGATGTGTTCCCCGTTTTCAATCAATTCATCAAATCGGGAGGATGGAGCGGCAGGGGCTTTTAAAATATTAATGGATTTTTCAATTGTTTCATGGTATTCCAATGCAGTATCTGTTAGTTCAATCGTATCACGAATAGCTGCGCTTAAATTACCATCGTTCGCATCCAGAAGTGGCTGCAGTTTTTTTAAGTATTGTTCATCCAGTGATATGTTTTTTCGAATTAACATTGTGATCCATATTCATGTTATTTAGTAATGACATATTAATTCTAATGACAATATAGTGCTACTAAGTATTAAGTCTTTTCATGCATGTTAAATGTGCAAAACATGGAATAAATAATAAATATTGATTAAAATTGATATTAAAGTACAAATAATGTCATATATTGGCATACGCCCTAATATCTCGATCTGTTATTAAATTAATGTCTGCATATCTTTTGATTAGCAGTAGCATTTAATTCACAATACCATATATATGGATGCTACTATATGTTAGTAATTGCACAACATTTTTGCTGTTTAACATAGTATGTTAAACAAGCGGGTTAGTGGAGTGGGGCTTCTTCTAACATTTTACTGCATGATGGCATTGTATAATTTATTTCCATTGGTGTTCGGTTAAGGAGTTTTATTGGCTTATTGTAAATGTTTTTGGAGAAAAATAACTCTTTGCACATCTGCAATTAAACCATGAAGTCAGTCTATGTTGTTGGTTTTATTATTCAGATCTTTTTGGATTAGTTCTATATATGTGTGCTATTTATCACGATTCATCTCCTAACCGAACACCAATGAATTTATTTCATGTGTCATTGGTTAAATGTAATATTTTGATGGATACGGACCTCATAGGTGACACAGATGCATACGGATTTAGGCATGGACGTTTGACAGACCTTTCGAAGCAAGGCTTTAACGAAATGGAGTTGCGCACCATTGCAGGATGGACGAAAGAGAGTGGAATGTCCGCAACGTATTTACACCTCTCAGGCGGTGATGTCAAAAATAAGATTTTGGCGAATCACGGCATAATTGAAGATGAAACAAAAATGCAGCAGGAAACCTTGAAGCCCGTGGAGTGTCCACGGTGTAAAACGAAAAACCCGCCTGATGCCAAGCCACATGCAGCATGGTTCTTGATGCTGAGACTGCAATCAAACTTGATACGGAAATCAAAGACGCAGATGACAATTTAACCGCGTTGATGAATGGGAAAATTGATGAACTTCGGGCGCGCATGAATGAAATCCTTGATAATATGAAATAATATCCTTCCACAACTTTTTCACATATTTGATTTCACATATTTGAAAAACTGTTCTTCTAACAGTTTGGAAGGATGAAAACGGAAAGGATTATATATGAACGGACAACCCAAAATAACCATTTTAATTGGATTTGTGAGATTTTTGTGCACACTGATGACGAAAACAGTATATCGTGTAGTTGTACATGATGCTGCATACTGTATATTACCCGGATTTTAATTTTATTCAGGTCTGAAACGCAAATCGGCATGTTCATACAAATACGTGATGTGAATGTGAATTGAGGGTATAATATCGCTAGAAATATCGCCAGAATGCAAACATTTAACATGTTCGATGTGAATAAAAGGTGGTTAATTTAACACCATTGGTGATTAAAATATGAAAGTACATGTGAATTTTGTGATGGATCCCGATCTGCTCATCGAAACAGATAGTGTACGTGGGAATATATCCCGATCGCGATATATTTCCGAAGCATTGAAAAGAGAAATAGCACACACCACGAACGATAAGCCGCCAAGCATGAACGTTCGTGGTGTAGGATACAACCCAAACGGAGGGGCCGTACAATGAGAGAAACTATTCTGAAAACAGATAATTCTATCGATTCCGATCAGGAATTACGGAATCATCTCCCAAAGTCCCTTCAGATCATGATCGACATAGAAGATAGGGCGCAGGCGGCAGTCAAGGATATCCTTGCAGATATCGCAGCGGGAAATACAACTCTGGAGATTGTCAAGCGTGAAATGAGGATAATCACATGAATCCAAAAAAAGGATATGTGGCCGCTGCGGAAACAGAGGCCGAAAGAACCAATATATCAACAGAACATACTATGTTTTCTGGTGTTATAAAGGTTACGGCAACGGGCGAACGCGCAGGCGGACAGGCAATTTTTGAATTAAATCAAAAATTGTACGATTCTGGCAACATTTCAAAAGAGTTGTACATGGAAATCGAGGCGATCACATCCAATTTTTTGGCTGTTTGTGAAGGGGTGTGAGTAAATGACTCCCACACCTCTTAAACACGAACAGGAGATACTTGACACGCCATATGCCATGTTCTCTACAGGGGATGTTATTGAAATCCGAATGATGCGCAGAAATGGCACCACTGCGGGTTATTACGATTATGAACACTTCCCTAAAAGCGTGCATGATGTGGCCATGTATGACGAAATGCGAGACAACAGCGCGGTTTACTATACATGCAACCCTGTAAAAGCCGAACTACACCCACGAGCATTTAACACCGATTTTCGCCAGCCGTTTATATTCCACAAAGAAACTACTACTTTTTCATCAAAAGGTATAGTCCACTAGCGTTTTTCATAATATATAAATCTAGATTATGTTCCATTTACATTACATAAAAATCCAGAAATCCAACTATAATTTATCGTCCATGGTCAATTAGTGTATAGAAATAAGCCCAAAATAGACCTTAATCCCTCTTATGTACATTGGTTCTGAAGATTTATCAATAAATATTGGATATTATAAATTCCATAATCTATGCATATTTCAAATCAAATAATGTTTTTCACAAATCGTATCCCTCACCATGTTTAGGCAACAAAAAACTTCGCTTTTGGTATCCTGGACATGGTTCAATTATGAGGCATAAACACTTGACGAAAATCGGTGTTTAACCGACGAACCGAACCCGTTTGACATCTACGAAGACGACGGGGTGGTGTATTACACGGATGTGGGGTATGTCGCAATCGGACTTGATCACTTTTACAAATACAAAACATCGTTCATGAATGATGCAGGCAGGGTGTTATAAAATGGATGCCGAGGTTGACGTAACAAAAAAGCAAGCGTAAATAGAAGAAATCTGTTACAATCTTGCTTACCTGTCTGCAGTAATCCGGACACACCTAACAATTAAAAACACCCATGGGGATATGTCGTTTGCGGTACGCGATTTTTAAAAAAACCTTGATTTATTTTTTATTTTGACATGCGACCACAAACAACTTCGCGAAAACGATAAGGCTCTGCTTGGTAGTATTGAAGAATGGCTCAATCACCGGTTGAACCGAATTAAACCAAGCCCGAAATATGCAATGTATGGGGTTAATCTGTTCCGGAGTTACAAGTCAAAACTTGTAAGTTAAATATTATGTAGGTGTGATAATAAGCGGCAAAACCGTAGAATTCAGCGCGCCCCAGTATGAACCAAATACGTCATATTTCGGTTCGGTGATGCACAACATCACGCTGATAGATAACAGTCTAGCTGGTGCAGAGGAATACACAAAACCGAATATACCCCTTTTGGTTGACGTGCTAATCGCAAAAGTTCTTAATGATGAGAAGTCCGAAGAATTAATGAAATACAAAAAAAGAACAGGTGAAAACGCATACAGAGAGGATAGTAGACACGGATGAAAAGAACGCTGCAATACTAAAAGCAAACATTGCCGTGTATAATAAATGCATAAAATACTTTGCGAAATATCTAACGTGGGAAACACGCCTTGCGGTGATGAGATCATGACAGAATTGACAATCCACCATCTTGTAGGGGACGAGATAGCATCATCCTACAATCAAAATATGATCATGGGTATCATTGGTAAACCTGGAGAAGGTACGAGCAACGCGGCGTTTGATATTGCATATAAAACATCACTATATTTATCTGAACGATTGGGCGATGATCTGGAGGATTATTTCACAATAGATAATGTGGCGATCATGTCGATGGATTCAATTATTGATATTATGAAAAATATCAAAAAGAAGAATATCGACATATTTGATAATATCGGGGGCAGTAGAACGCACGAGAATTTGCACAAAAAAAGAACCGCGCCATGAATTCTATAATTCAAACATTTAGAAACTGGAACACAGGTTTAATATTGACGATGCCCGACATCATGCTAATTGATTCGGTTCCACGGAACTTATTCAAAATTCAAATCGAGATGACAAAACAAGCGTATTATCTAAACAGGGCGTATGGAAAGTTGAGCCACGTTCAAAGGCTGTACCGGGTTGGTAAGAATATCTACCCGTACCCAGTGGGTGGAGCGGAAGGAGAGCGGGTTTAATATGTGCGTTGTGAATTTAAAAGAGCACCCGACCACCTGATCCGTGAATACGAGAAGCGCAGAAATGCGATACAAGAGATCGAACAGAAAAAATACATTGAAGTGTTGGAAGATATTGATAGTGAACCCGTTATGAAGGTCACTAAACACGATCAATTTACATCAGGCGTCCAGCGCCTTCGAAATCAATATCCTAATATTGGTGAGCGCAAGATATCAAGTGAATTGGGCTGCAGTCGAGATGTTGTTAGTGGTATTTTGAAAAGGTTAGGTATGAAATCGTTTTTTTTGAAAATTATTAATACTATAACCTAATTATGTTAATGTGGGGCAATAACCAACCACCACCACCGGACACCGAGCATTTTTGAGGTGATAACATATGGAAGAACTCTTGAACAAAACACAGGAACTAAAAACAATTACAGACAAAGCACATGCAGAGTTAAGCAACTTGCTGGTTCGATACAATGCAAAGTGTCATGAGTTGTATGGCGAGCGCAAGACAGAGGACGGCGCGGATGAAACGCTGATTAAAACACTTCAGACAATGGAAGATGAGTTAAGAGATATCAGTCATGGCATCAATGATAGAATCGAAAACATTGAAACTGATATAAAAGAGCTGACTGAATACATCAATGACGCGGATTTATCTGGATATCGTATCTATCTAATAAACCTTGAGCATGCTTGATACGGTCAAATTATATCTAATGCATGGGTGTAATAACGGTTCGTTGTGCGGTGTGTGTGGTTAGAATAAGGCACGCTGTGGCACTTTATAGATCATATAATGGTAACGTTTGGCAGGTGTGCTGTGGTTTTTTTCGATATTTGAAAATGTGCAGGCACCACAAAACCATCCGAGGGGATTGACAATGGTGCCTGCATTATAGTAAATGGGTGTGTGGCTTAAAAATGTTAGTGGTTGTTGTTTTGTGGTTTAGCAACTTGCTGCCATGCCATATTTGCTTGGGGGGATGTTCATGGTATTTAATGCAAGCGCATCATAAATTTTGTCAAGTAACCGATTTCTTTTTTGTATTCCAAGTTTCATTGATATTTTTATATTTTCTCTATCAATGTTTATGTTTGCCTCAAAATGTTTAACAGTTCGTAAATCTGATTTTGAAACCCCGAATCTTTTTGATGCATCAAATATTTCAATATCCATCAGATGTTTATCGTCACTTAAATCGAAAATTATACCTTCGGTATCAATAGAAAAATCATAGTTTTTATTTTCACTATAAAAGAAAATGACATCGTTATCAAAATCATAATTGAACTTATTTGATTTAGTCGATCGTACCATTCTACTTCACCCTCCTATTAATGGTTTCTCTGAAGACGGTTATTAAAATAATAGTAAACGGTTTTTGTTTTTTAACACTTATAATCATCGATAAATCATACTCTATGGTTAACTTAGGGATTTCACAAAATTTAATATACCCAGTTTTCGTTGTTTCGAAATCAGAAGCACATACAGGCGTGACGTGAAAAGTTCAGCGAATATA
>DQIP01000147.1 GCA_020793565.1 Candidatus Methanovorans sp. | reverse complement strand
CTGGCCTGCATCGAGATCAGTAACATTGGTTATTTCTACTGTAGCATAAACCGTATTTCCTTTTACCAGTTCAGGAGATATCAGGTTGACCGTTGTTTGCTGGGCCTGGGCAGGAACTGCTGCAAATGCAATAAGGAACACAGCAAAGAAGGCACAAAACATGGTCATTTTCTTTAAACTAATCCGGGCATTTCTTTTCATTTGATCACCTTTTATATTTTTAAATATTTACACAATTTCAATTTTTCCTGGAATTAATAAATGCCAATACCGCAAACATGCTGACCAATGAAAGTATACCTGGTGCAGGTAGTGTTCGCGTTGCGGTTCCACCACCTGCGGATGCAAGCGTCACGGGTTGCTCTGTTTCCGTTGTTATTGCAGAAGCATCACCAGATTTCGCATCAGAAGTTGTTGGCAGGACAGCAGTAACCGTATTGTTCACATCGGTATCACCAGAAACGTTTGATGCAGTGGAATTTACGTTCGTAGATTCCGTAACAGGGGACACTACCACGGGTTTTGGACATTCCAGTGTTTTTGTGGAATATATATATCCCCTCTCTCCGTCCTTAGAAACTTTCAGGTCAAGCCATCCATCCATAAGAACAACAGTTTCATCAGGCGAGCAGGAGATCGTTTTTGTGTTTTTCATCTCGATCGTCTTTTCTGCGATCGAAGTTATCTCAAAATCACCGAATTTATCCCCGATATCAAGGATCATTGGCGTATCGCAATAATGTTTGACCGACTTTAGTTTAACCCTGTTAAAATCGGTTCCATGCATCATTGTATCGACTTTACACTCAAAGATCGTAATATCACTCGAATTTGCAATATCGATCTTGTATTCGAATTTGTCGCCGATCCCGACTACATCAATTTTAACAACCTCACCGTTCTTTGTAAGTTGCAGTGTCGCTTTTTCACCATTCTGGTCAATATCAAGTACTGTAAAAGTATAATTCTGTGAAAATTCACATACTTCACATGCTTCACCTGGCTTGAAGGTTTTTTTATTATCCTTCAATCCTGTCGATAATTTTTTACTGAGTAGGTAAGCTTTACCAGTATCAATGGAATAATACTTATTTCCCATAAACATTATTGCTTTTGATGAATACACTTTTGTTGTATAAATCGCACCACCTTCGTTGATCGTACCATTTTTTGCAAATGTGATGTTTAGCCATTCGTAGGTTTCGCCATTGGACATCCGATAGTATAACTCAGGAAAGTTTAATGCATCCAGATTCATTGTGGAACCGGCTTCCACTGATCCCGGGGTACCCCTGATTTTAATTGATTTTGCATCGACAGGACAACAAGATCCAAGTATTAAAACTATCAGTATACATGATAATATTTTTATGTTATGTTGTGTTATAGTATATTGCATATTACTTACCTCGTAATGTGTAAACCTTACCGCTTCAACCTTTCGTTCAAAGGATGGTTGAAGCGGTTATATATTAACATTTCATGGTGTTGTTTATTTATTTTTATATAGATTAGTTCTTAAATTATACCAGTTCTACTATGTATGATATAATTACTCATACGAATATTGCATGTTGAATTAATTAATGTCATATTAATCTTATGATTTCACCATATATTCATACTTAATGTTCAATAAGTATTACATATTTTTTTTTCAAAATGTCTTCATTTTAGCCATATCAGAAATCATATGTAAATTAAAATACCAGTGTCAAATGCCAGTTACCTGACCATAATCAAATACACCTTCTTCAGACACGTTAAACCCAATGCCAATGAATGTATCAATATACTCCTGGTGGATTGCCTCCGGATTCAGGTCATCGAATGTTTCCGGATAGAACCACTTTGCCATTGTTGCAAGTGCTGCCGGGTAATGTGGCGCGAATGCAAAAGCGTTCGATATAATGTGAACACGATCGTTTTGCGATGCAGCGACATGTTCAAAACCCGGAAGGGATAGAATCTCATTGTAATGAGCTTTCATCAAGGTGTTATTATTAGTTTCATATCCGCCCTTATATGATAGTCCTGCAATCACATCCGGATCCTGTGTAAGGATCCATTCTGTTTCCACATCAGCATAATTTTCAACATATCCTTCTGCTATGTTCACACCACCGGCCAATACGCAAAGATCATGCATTCCGGTACCGGTTGAGTATGCCTTGCGACCAAACGTTTTCCCTCCACCGCTATCGATGAATACCCTCACTTTTTCATTGTCCTGGATCTCTGATATTTTCTTGTTTATCGCATCAACATACCGGTCATGCCAGGTGATGTATTCGCCTGTTCGTTCTCTCTTGTCAAGCAGGTATCCGAGTTTTATCATTTCTATCCTGAGTGTTTCTGCTTTGTAAAAATCCAACCGGACAATGTTCATATTACCTGGCAATTTGTCATCAAGTTTTTCAGCGCCTGGCCATTTAGCATATACACAGACAGTGTCAGGATCGCATGAAAGTATTGTCTCGATATCCGGTGCTGACCAGCCACCTACATCGGTCACCGTGCTGAGTTGCGGAAAGAACCGGTTATTCTCGATCATGGAATGTGTAACGCCAACCACTTTGTCCCGCTCATCTATCACAGCAATAGCTTCTGCAAAATCGGTGTTGAGGATAACCATTCTTTCGATCGGCATTTTCACAGTTGCCGTATTTTCAGCAGCGTCAATGAATGTAAGTTCATTTTCCTTTCCAAGAACGATCAATTCAATCTGGGTCACATCAAGGATGTCAATTTCGTTGTCATATTTTGCATCTGCAAATTTTGTTTTGTCATCAAGTCCCAGAACGATGCGTTCAGTGTATTCCACATCTTCTGCACCTATGGTATCATCTCCGTTCGCATTTCCGAAAATGTCGAGAACGTCGTCGGATGCTGATACTGGCAACGTACAGAAAAGCAGCATCATGATAATGGTTATTTCAAACAGCATTTTTATTTTCATGTAGACTATCTCCTTTTTATGTATCAATATCAACTTTATTCCAGTGGCGGGTAAATGAATACGCCGTGCTCCCGGAGGTTATATTCAATGCCGCAGAAATCGTCTATGTACTTCTGGTGCAACGCCTGCGGATTCATTTCTTCGAATCGATCAGGATGGAACCATTTTGCCATATAAGCAACTCCGATAGAATTACTTGACCTGTCACATATATCTGTACAGATCAGGTACACCCTGCCATTCTGCACTGCTGAAATTCCATCGAAACCTGGGCGGTTCATGATGGCATCCCTTATCACTTTTATTTCCGCAGTTTCATCTTCATTGTATCCACTTGAAACCTTGCTACCCGATACGACCTTTACAATTATGTCAGGATTCTGATCAATTATCCACTCAGGATCAACTATTGCCGTTGTTCCACCTCCTGGCAAATTCGCACCGATATTAACCCCACCAGCCATTTCACACATCGAATTAGTTCCTGAACGGCTGGTGCGAGCCTTGTAGTCGCTATAGCACTCAATATACACCCGTGGCTTCTCTTCCACAGGAATATTTTCTACCACCGCTTCTATGGAATCCGTGCACTCGTGATAAAAGGTTATGAGTTTCTCGGCACAATCGATCTTCTCGATAATGTATCCCTGCTTTCGTAATTGTACATCCCTTGTCAACAGTTTGCAGTTTGAAAAACCACCGACCGTTATGTCCAGTGTTTCTAGTTTATCTCCGAAGTACTTCGGTGCCAGTGCCGAAGTATATGCAAAAACGACATCAGGATCGAGACTGAGTAGTACTTCCCAGTCAGGATTAAAGGACGAACCGACTGTCGGCAATAAAGCAATATCCGGGAAGAATATTGTATCTTTTGCAAGATGTGTGGTGACGCCAACGATTTTGTCCTTTCCCCCAAGGCTCCTCACCACCTCTGCCGAATCGGTGCTGAGCATGACAATTCTTTCGATTGGTTTCTCAACCGTTACTGTTCTTTCAGCGTTGTCGATGAAAGTAAGTTTTTTCTCTTTTCCAAGAATGATCAGTTCGGCCTGTGTCACATCAAGGATGTTGATCATGCCATCATACTCACTATCTGCAAGCTGTGTCTGCTCATTGAATCCCAGAATGATCTGTTCGGTATATTCCAGATCTTCTGCGTTTATAGTATCATCTTCGTTCGCATTTCCGAAGATGCCGAGCGTATATTCGGATGCTGATACTGGTGATACTAACAATAAACTTATAGCCATAACAAACAGGAAACCTTTATTCATCAAGTAGCACCATCAAACTCTTTTTTTTACTGAACATTAGCAGGTACGAAATTGTAACATAAACTTAACAAGAGCAATTATACTTTTAAGTGGTTAAACCGCCTTGCGTCAAGACGATTTAAATTTAAGCGTCATATTATTCATACAAAGCAACCGGGAAGTATGAATTAATGTATTATAAGTATTGTGTTATATCTCCATATTCTCATTCAATTTATATTTGTAATACTATTTATTAGTCATAGCATCACCTAAAAACAGGCAGAACATCCTGTTTATCTGCCATTTTGATACTTATTATCTCAAAAAGTTAGGTCAATCTAAAGATTTTGTTTTAGAACACAGGGGAATTGAGAGTCAGCGTTAACAAAACGAAGAAGTTCAAAAACTTTACAGAAAAAACCACCGAAAAAAAGATACTTTCGATTGGCCTAACTGGAAGGTGTCAACATATCATGAACCAATCAATATCTCTTCCAAATCTCATCGTGTAGGGCTTTATGCATAAAGTGAAGATTCCCGTTGAAAATTGACCCCTTTCTCCCACCAATTTTGACCCACCCCCATATAACCTTTCATACTTTTAATAGTTACTATTTCCCCCAGTCCCATCCTGGCCCTGCAGTGGCTCGTGCCCCTTCAGTCTATAACTCTTGCCAGTAATGTAAAAGACATGTGAATGATGTAACAGTCGATCTAAAATCGCGGTTGCGATAATATAATCCTTGAAAAGCGAACCCCACTCTTCAAATGGTCGATTCGTATTCAATATTATTGAACCACGCTCATATCTTCTTGACACCAATTGGAAAAACAGTGTAGCACTATCTTTTGTCAGATCCATATATCCCAATTCATCCAATACTAAAAGATCAATCCGTTCTAATTTGGATAACTCTCGACCAAGATAACCCATTAATTTTGCCTTTGCCAGATCATCTACAAGTTCCTGGGCAGTATAGAACATGACCCGTTTTCTTCTCTCACACGCTTTAATCGCCAAGCCAATCAATAAGTGCGATTTGCCAATACCAGGTGGCCCGACAAAAATAATGTTGATCGCCTTATCAAGATATTCCAACGTACTAAGGTTGCGTATCAGTTTTTCATTCAGTTGCGGCTGGCATGTAAAATCGTATCCATCAATTGTTTTTATACAAGGGAAACCCGCTCTACGTATTCTCTGGTTAACTGACCGTTCTATCATACCTTGATATTCTTTTTCAATAAGATTGGACAGATATTCTGTATAATCGAGCTTTTTTTCCGCTGCTATTTTAGCTTCTTCTTTATATATCTCAGGAATATGCTTTAGTTTCAATTCTTCAAAATAGTGTTCAAGATCATCCATTCATATCTCCTCCTGATCTTTCTACAAAGTTTTCAGTACGATATGAATCCAAACTACGAATTACATCAGGTGGACTCAAGAGCGACAGATCATTCACCTGCTCCAGTTTGGGAATGAAAACGGGTTCGGAATTTTGATGTAACAGGTCAACAAACAGATCACCCCGGTAGATATTGTATTGATCACATAACTTAATCACATTCTTTACATCCATCTTGCTGAAGTGTTTGGCTGCTTCAACGATTATTGTAAGATGCCGTGATGGATTGATCCGTTTCTGGGCTTTGAGCTTCTTTAAAAAATCTTCTTGGCCCGGGACAATTGTTAAGAATTGTTGTGACAAGAAGTTCCATGTACCTTTGGTTCCCCTGTATCCTTGAAAATGCTCCTTGTTCATGAATATCTTGCCTTTTTCAGTTTTTTCCAGGGTATGTTTTGCCATTAATTTGTTCGATTGGGAATATACTTCTAAATATCTGCCTTGACTAATTCGTATCCAGACATCTCTACCTGCAAAGATATGAGGTACACTGTATCGGTTTCCATCAACTGATATTAGACAATCCGAACTAACTTTGCGAAATTCTTCAGAAACACATATGAATCTATTATTGGGTAATGGCGAAAGCACTGCTATTTCTCCGGCATTGAACAATTCAATTGGTGTTTTCTTTGTTGTTGTGTGGATACGATGATTGACTTGTTTTTCAAAGTCTAAGAGTTTCAAGTCGAAGTCTTCGAAGGATTCAAACTTATTATCGGCAATAAAGTGGTTTTCGAGGTATGAAAATGGGTTTTCTACTTTTCCCTTTGACCAGGGGTGGCGAACCTCGGATCGCGATGGTTGGAAACCATAATGGCTGGCAAATTGAAGATATCTTGGATGCCACTCCTTCTTTTTTGCATTGTATAATGTTGCATGATTATCAGTCTGAATCCTTTCAGGAACTCCCCCTATTCTTATCAAACCTTCTTCTAATGCTTCAAATACAGATGATTGATTCTGAGATAATGAATACATGTATGTTCTATATCGACTGCACCCCAAAATAAAACAGAATACCTGGATCTTGATCGGTTTGTCTTCGATCATTACGGTGTATGGCGACCAATCGAATTGTCCTTGTTCTCCGGGCTTTGTTTCATATCGCATATAGGTTCGTGTAAATACCGTCTTATACTGTTGAATGTACCTATAAAACGCCGAACTTGAAACTTCACAGCCTTTGGAACGCAAATCATTAAGAACACGGCTTCCTTTCAGTTTTTTGACAAAGTATTGTTCAATGATGTATTCCTGAAATGGTTTTAGTTCCGGATTTGTATACGTCTTTCTTTTATACGCCGGTGGATCGTCTGATCGTAGCGCATTTTTAACAGTGTTTCTCGATAATTCGAGTTCCTTTGCAATTGCTCTTGTTCCCATTTTGGGATTTCGCTTCTTTAGGTTTCTTATTGTTATCCAATCTTCCATTGAGATCACCCAATACCTCCTGCAATAAAACAGGGGGATTTTAGTAATGTAGGTGGGTCAATTTTCAATGGGAAAAGTGGGTCAATTTTAGGTGGGAATTTTCAGGGGGCATTCATTGTCCCATAAATGGTTCAAAAAAGCTACGTCAAGGTAGCGCCAATGTTCTTCGAAAAGCAGGTCATCAATGGTTGTAACGATTGTGTCAGTGGACATGCTTATTTTCAGCACGTTGCGTATTTGTTGTGCTTTTTCCAAATCGAGTTTACCGAGGTATGTAATGATCCTTTTTTTGTTCTTGCCGTCTTCTCGATATGATTCTGCAATTGAGTAGTAATTGTAGGTATCATTCTTCTTTTTTCTTGGGTGTTTTTGTAAATACATGGTCTGTTCTGTACATACTATAAGAAACAGGTAGTATTAAAGGGTTATGGTATTAAAGTCTGTTCTACATCTGAAAAATTTAGAAAGTGTTCAACTGGTGAAAATCGATAGGAGTAGACGTTATGAGGGGTTATTTATGGATGAAAATGGTGATTTTTGGCGTGATACTGGAGAACATGGGTTAAAACTGACACTAATAAGATACTAACAGATTACCTTTTTCGTTCATTGACTTCAAAAATAATTAAAAAACAAATTTTGATAAGGTCAAAACAAATGTCAGTAATAAATTTACATCTAGAGGACATAAAAGAGTTTCAAATCCCTCTTCCCCCTCTCCCAGAACAACGCCGCATAGCCGAAATCCTCACGGCAGCAGACCAGCGTATCGAAAAAGAAGAGACATATCGCGACAAACTTCTGCAACTTAAAAAGGTGCTTATGCAGGACTTGCTTACGGGGAAGGTCAGGATTTAAGCGGTGGAGTAGAAGCATGATGATATCCAGATTTAAGAACAATTTAAAAATTCGATATTGGATGGTAAACTTAAACTATAAGAAAATCAATTGATATTAAAGGAAGTGAGCTAATGAATGAAATCATGTTTTTGATAGAAGATGATCCTTACGGGGGTTATAATGCTCAAGCACTCGGGTATTCAATTTTTACCGAAGGCGAAACTGTAAGCGAAATAAAAGAAAATATCGTGGATGCATTAAGCTGTCATTTTGATAACTTAGAAGACATACCTAAAGTAATAAGGCTTCATTTTGTCAAGGAGGAGATTTTAACTTATGCCCCGAATGCCAAGGGATGTTTCGCATAAAGACTTGCACGCAGTTCTAAAAAAATATGGTTATACTATCTCCCGACAAACAGGAAGCCACGTTCGATTGAAAAGTGAGTTCATGGGGCATGAACATTTCATAACAATTCCAGCCCACAATCCTATAAAGATCGGAACGCTAAATAACATTTTAAAGAGTATGGCTGCATATTTGAAAATGGACAAAGAAGATCTTGTCCAAAGTTTATTCCATAAAAAATAAATTGTATAGATATATTCAAAAATAGTGGAATAACTTAATTATTCTGTGATAACAAATGCCAAAACAATCATGGAGAGCAAAAATATTCGACAGGATTTACAGGATTTGCGATGACATTTTTATCGTCAAGTAGAGCTCATAGCGCACTTCTTATTGGAGTAATAGCTCCGAAATTACTATGAGCTCCCTCACAGAACCGGACGTGAAGATTGCCGAATAAGAAAGAGCGATTACTCGCTCTCCCTCTTCTAAGAACCGGACTTGCAACTTTCGCCACATCCGGCTCAAGCCTTCCATAACCC
>DQIP01000228.1 GCA_020793565.1 Candidatus Methanovorans sp. | reverse complement strand
TTTTTAGATATTTGAGTATTGAAGATCAAATTTTAGAAAATCATAAGTGATTGGAAAACAGTATTTAGCTGATTAAGGGGGTATGTTTGGCGTAAAAAGAGAAAAATCACTAGATTATGGAATTGTGCCCGTTTGGTTAATCATATCAATGGATCCATCCATGCCGAACATCACAACATCATCTATAGTTGGCGGTGCTGACAATAGATCGTAGATTGCTTGTAGCAGGAATAGATAATTACCGGTAATGTAAGATATAGCAGAATGATTCAAAGGAGATAATATTTTTTGATTTGTTGACTTGAGTTGAAGCACAAAGTGTTCAGCCAATTTCGGAAGTACTGTATTTTGAAGAAACTATAAGTACTTAGGACACCATGAATTTATATGGGGCAATATGCGAATCAGTAATAATTTTGATGGATTTATGAATATGGTCGATGAAGATTTTAAAAGCGGCATGTTAGACTGGGGTGAGTTTGTTGGTGGTGGTGCAGGATACGCAATTAATGAAGGTACTGAACAGGATCTTGCTTTGGGACTAATGAAGTACAGTCCATATATCAAGTTCAAGGTGTACCCGGTTCTTTCAGCGAGTCAAACAGTGGACAATATTAAGGCACTGTCGCAAGCTTAAAAATGTGCGCTGGCAATTCAAGAGCCCCGAATTGCCATTTTTTTTTAGAATTTAAATCAACTTCCGAGTACAGCGCCGTAAAGAAGTTAATGAATTTCAGCGAACCGTTCGAAATGCAAACCGTGAGCATCTTTCTGATGCTTTTCAGACCTCTGGTTCGTGGTCGTTGACTTTTTACACAGGATCGACTTTCCATACAAAGATTACCATACTTCAACAACACATTTTTGATTATTTCCCGGGAAATAATTCAAGGTAAAAACCCTACACTTTTTGAAAATATGTAAACGATTATGGCCATTATGGTTATGAGAAGATGATCTCCCCACAGGAAGCCATCTTTGCGCATTTAGATCACACTCTGATTGATCGTCTGATTAATCACATCCACAGATCCAGTAACACCATACATCACAACATCATCCACACTCGGAGGTGATGACAAGAGATCATAGATTACCTGCAGCAAGAATAGATCGTTGCCGGTAACATAGGCTATGGCAATGTCTGCAAGGGAGAGAAAACCAAGTAGGATCACTAAGGTTGCGAAGATGGTTAGTAGGCTGGAGCGTGAGGCTTGCTCAACAGAGCCAAGCATGGTATTGGAGAGGGACCAGGTGGTCCGGGCGAGGATGAGGTAGGTATAGAGAGAAGGGGGTGAGGATGTAGCCAATACCGGAGTCCCAGAGGGGGGTTTGGAGGGAGGGGATGAAGGCATAACAAATGTTGAGAACCAGAACTGTAACATATTAAATTACCGGAGAGTCGCAGGACTAAAGCCAATAATCCATAATTTCCGAACAATGCCGTAAAAAGATTAGCCTGCCGCCTTCAGTCTACGTTCATAAAGTTTGTTGAAACACCAACTATAAATTACGGGTGCAATTATCCCATATGCGGGAATATGAAAATCACTATGATTTGTGAAAAATATGTGGAAAGTGCGATTGAACTGAAATTACAAATAAATGTCCGGAGTGTATCAAGCTCTTCCAATCATTAAAAAAAGTAAAATGTCATCATCTGTTTTCGATATAATCCACCATTGAACTGAACATCCTGATCCCGTCTTCCGAACCCAGTATTGTTTCCGATGCCCGCTCCGGATGTGGCATGAGCCCTATCACATTCCTGTTTGCATCAGTGATACCTGCTATGTTTTCCTGTGAGCCGTTGGGATTTACATCATCGGTTACATTACCGTTAATATCCGCATACCTGAACACAACCTGCCTGTTTTCATTCAGCCTGGTAAGTGTTTTTTCGCCTGCATAAAAGTTACCTTCCATGTGGGCGATAGGGATCTTGACAATTTCCCCTTTCTTGAATCCGGACGTAAATGGCGTGTCTGTATCCTCAACTTTAAGGTATGTTTTTTCACAGCGAAATTTCGGATACTTGTTTGTTGTAAGCGCACCATCTAGTAGTCCTGATTCTGTGAGTATCTGGAATCCGTTGCATATTCCCATGATCGGTTTTCCCTCAGATGCCATCTTTTTCACTGCATCCATAATGGGTGTGCGTGCAGCTATAGCACCGGCACGCAGGTAGTCTCCGTATGAAAAACCACCGGGGATGATCGCACCATCATACTGGCTCAGGTCTTTTTCCTTGTACCATACAAGTTCAGCATCAATCCCTACAACATCCTTTAGCACATGAAGCACATCCAGATCGCAGTTACTGCCGCCAAACTGGATTATGGCAATCTTCATCTGGATTCCCCGAGTTCAATAGTATAATTGTGGATAATCGGGTTTGCGATGAGTTTCTGGCACATCTCATCGACCGCCTGTCTTGCCCGCTCAGCTGAATTTGCATCAAGTTCGATCATATATTTTTTTGCTGTGGCGACACTTTCTGTCTGGTATCCAAGGTGTTCCAGAGCCCGTTTTATAGTTGTACCTTCCGGATCAAGCATCCCCGGTTTAAGTTCAATAGTTACTTCTGCATGGTACTGCATTTTTGTGTCCTCTATAATTTTACGCGAATGTAAACTGAAATATAATCAGGAATGTATAATGGGTATCAAACCATAAAATAATATTGCTTTGGTCGTGTCACCATATCTGATATTGAGTAAACTTATTACCTGTCACATATCATGCTGAATGCTTTTTCACATACAACATCCTCTGTATTATTGTAATGTTGGCCAAAATTACAATTGCTGCTACTGCCCATGTAATTTGTCCGCTGAATGCACCGGCAGTAAGCAGGACCATCCTCTCCGGACGCCCTGCCATTCCCATATCCATCTTTTTAACACCTGCACTTTCTGCCCGTGCACGTGTGTAACTCACAAGCAACGAGCCTGCAAGTGCTAATGCGCACCATAGCCACAGGGATATGCCAAACAGCGCGTGTGTTGGGATGCTGCCATCCAGCACACCGTACATGATCCCAATGAACACTACGGCATCCGCATACCTGTCGCATACCGAATCCAATACTCCCCCAAAAGATGTCATGCATCCACGCGCCCTGGCAACCGCACCATCGAATATGTCAAACACTCCGCTTATGAGGATCAATGCGCCGCCCATGATGATATACCCGCGTGCGAATGCAATCGCTGCTGCCATACTTACCAGTAAGCCAATAACAGTTAGTGTATTCGGGGAAAAGGGGACGGCTTTTGCTATGGGGATGGTTGCTGTCCTTATAGTATCTTTAAACTGGTTGAACATGTTTCATATCGTCCTTAAAATTGACTTTACAATTGTCCTTGTCCTCTCTGTATCTCCTATGGTTGAATTCTAATGGCTTTATCGAACTGTAACTATTGTCTGGAAATTGAATTATAGAACCATAGTTATACTAACTTAAATTATACTGGTTTAAGTTTTTATTGCTGGAATTAAGACATTTCCACTCAAATTTTTATTGACGGGGGAAGTTTTAGACATTTCCACTATACATCCAGGTGAATTATATATAGTGTTTACAGGATGAACATAATCTCATTGCAAACCTTGGTCCCATCCTGTACATCCAGTCAATTCTATCTGGATATTATATTTTTGACTCATCATATAATGCCATTGCCAGCACAATACAATGATCGTATTTGTTTAGCAGTGCACCTGCGTATTTTGCGATTGCAGGTCGGTAGTAGTGTTGTATCAACTATCAAGTGTCGTACTATTTTACCGAAACTGAAGAGATCGAAGCACCGGTTCCCATCATAGATGGGACATTTCACTACTGCCAAATCCACAATCCAAACATACAATTCTAAGATATACAAATACGACACCGCTTGAAAACAGTATTATATTTCATATTTATGGTTGGAACATGCCGCGCTTAAGCGCATATGGTCGCGCCGTTTTTCACATCGGCCTTAACCCCTTTCCGTTTAGCAATATTGCATTGTTGAGATGACAGTAGCAGTTAAACGCGCCGCCTGCTACGTTATTGTTGCACAGGGCCTGGTAATTTAGGCTGCGCATTGGCATTTCATCGAAACTATCTAAACAAATACCAAAAATAAAGTTCTGCAAACCAATATTAAACATACTGGCTTGCCATGCAATTCAATCCCCTGCCATCGCAATAAGTTCATTAACACACGCAACCGCTATCGGTGTTCCCCCGCGCGTACCGGCACAGGTGATGGATGGCACATCCATCTTCCCGATCTCTTCTTTTGACCTGGCTGCATTTACAAAGCCCACGGGCGTGCCCACGACCAGCGCAGGGAGCACCCCGTGCTCCATCAACCGACATGCTGTAAGTGCGGCAGATGGCGCATTACCGATTGCAATGATAGCACCATCAAGCCTGTCGCGGCATGCAAGAAAACCTGCCGAGGTCCGGGTAATTCCATACTCGTGTGCGATCGTCGCATCAGCATCTTCATCAAGAACACAGATTACATCGCAGTTGTGCCCTTTTTTGCTTATGCCGACCTTGACCATATTAATATCAACAAAAATCGGAGCGCCTTTTTTGATTGCTTCCACTCCCGCATTGATAGGATCGTTATTGAACCTCATGATATCAGCCACAGAAGGGTCGCCTGTCGCTATCATGCAACGCTGGCGCACACGGTCTTCCGGAGTTTCGTCGCCCACGGCCTTTCGCGCAATATTGCGGCTTGTCATGGATATTGCCTTTGCTTCCTGTGTGTGTGCACCAAGGTCCTTACAGGCTGTTACAAGTTCCGGGTCAATTTCTGTTGTGAACCGAACAAGGTCGCCGAGTTCTTCAAGTGATCGTGTTTCTATTATTGCATCTTTTGTTATATTTTCAGTAGTCATATTTACGATGATACCCCCTTGGAGTAATTATCAGTTTTTTGGAACCATTATTCCAGATGCGGGATTCGTTGTTCCCGATAAGTATTGTAGTTCGCATATCCACCCAATCGTCATATTCAAGCACATCACCAAGCGTTGTAACAATTGCTTCTTCATCGCTGTCCCGAAATGCATTCTTGACAAGCCCGACAGTAACGGAATCCGCTTTATGGCGTTTGATTATCCCAATCGCGCGCGCAAAGTTGGAATTGCGCTGGCGGCTTTTCGGGTTATACAGTGATATGATAAAATCTGCACTCGCCGCTGCTCCAAGACGTTTCTCTATTACATCCCAGGGTGTCAGCAGGTCGCTAAGGCTGATGACTGCAAAATCATTTACAATCGGCGCGCCAAGAATGCTTGCCGACGCTGTTATGGCTGTCACGCCCGGAAGCACCTCAATGTCCACATCAGCTCCCGAATTCTCTGCGACCTCAAGCACCAATCCTGCCATGCCATAAACATTTGCATCTCCTCCGCTGATAATGGATACGATCGATGTCTTGGCAAGTTCAACAGCCTTTTGCGCGCGGTCTACCTCCTTTCCCATCGAACTGCGGATAATATTCTGCCCATCTACCAGACTCTCGATCTGGTCCAGATATGTGCCGTTACCGACCACATAATCCGAAACTGCGAGAACATCCCGCGCGCGAATTGTGATATGCTCAACTGAGCCGGGTCCTATGCCGACAATGTAAAGTTTGCCTTTTTTAACGATTTTCTCATTGTGCGATTGCAATTGTAATCCTTCCATATACTCTCTTCCTCAATATCAGTTCTTTATTATCTGAAAGTGCAAGGGCGGCAGGTTCTGCCACACCATTTAAGCCAAAGCGGTTTGCCTGTGATGCAGAAGGCGCATCAAATTTGTTCAATATATCATGCGGCACGAACTCTATTCCAATACCGAGCACCAGTGCGGCTTCAAGCAATCCCGCCTCGTGCTCTTTCATCTTAGCAGATGCGAGAGAGTGCACGCTGCCGGGTTCGGTATTGATCTCACGCAGCGCCTCGTTGACTGCGTCAATAACCTCCTGCGATGTTACGCCGCGCCGTGTCCCGATTCCGAGTATCATGCCAGGCCATCCTCGTATTTCTTCAGCACAGACACGTCATCATCAACCACGACCACCTTCGGACCCCGTATCTCAAGCACTTCCACATCCTGTTCAAGCAAGGTGCAGTTGACGCTTATGGTTGATTCCCTGTTTACGATATCACAACCAAGCGCATTCGCGATCCCTTCAACAGATGGGCGCTCGTGCACTTCTGTTGCAGTTGTTATAACAGGCACAACACCAAGTTCCGATAGTCTGCGCGCAAGTTCGTTCGCACCGTGGTGACCGCCAGTGAGTGGTATGGCAAAGGTCAGGTTCGAATCCACGACAACCACGGCAGGATCAGACCACTTATCAACAAGCAGGGGTGCAATTTCCCGCACAGCAATACCTGTTGCAAATACCGCCACAATTGCATCATATTTTTCAAACGCATGCTTAAATGCATTTTTGTCATACGCCAGTATGTCTGCATCTAGATGCCCTGCGATGCGCGCTGCAGTATCACGATTCCGCTCAAATGTGATCACAGCGGTTCTTGTGCTACTCCGTATAGGTGTGACCTCCTGTAATTCACAGGGTCTACCACCCCGCCAATGATTATCATTGCCGAGCGTTTGATACCAGCATCCTTTACCTTTTGTGCGATATCCGCCACCGTACCGCATATGACCTGCTCATCATCCCATGACGCATGGAAAACAACCGCAACAGGCGTATCCTGTGGGTATTCTACCTTGTTCATGATCTCCCCTATCTTCTGTGTTCCAAGGAACACAGCCATCGTGGCATTGTGACGCGATAGTTCATTTATGTCATCTTTCTCAAGTGTTTTGCCTGCCGGGCGCGTGATGATCAGTGTATCTGAGACCCCATTCAATGTCAATTGGGTGTTGAGTGCAGCAGCGGATGCAAATACGGATGAAACACCCGGCACGCGTTCAACCTTGATGCCGTATTTTTTAAGTTCATTCATTTGTTCTATAACCGAACCATACAATGACGGGTCACCGCTATGTAGCCGGACCACCATTTTACCGGCTTTGACATGATCTGCCATTGTTTTTGTGATCTCATCAAGTGTCAGTCCGTAACTGTCTATCTTTTCACCATTTGAATAATCCAGCACTTTGGGGTTTACAAGAGAGCCGGCATAGACCACAAGGTCTGCTCTCTCCAGAAGTTCACGCCCCATGACGGTTATTAATTTGGGATTTCCCGGACCTGCACCAACGAAATGTACTTTGTTTTTGTCGTCCATATTTTCAATCCTCTTTCTCCCGCTTTTTTGCATATATGATGCTGAAATAATCCCCTTTTTCAGGGATGTCCTCTCTCGTTTTTATCACTCTCTCTTCGCCTGAAAATAATTTCTCTGCAAAGATAAATTCATCATATCCTTCATTGGCCAATGAGTTCACAATATCAAGTGGACGGCGCGCTTTAAGGGTTATCTTCGATCGCACACCGGTCCCATCACTGACCTCAAATGATGAATCAATGGCAACCCCCGCTCTTGCTGCAAAGGATGTAATCGAACTTATACCAGGGATCGTAGTGATCTTAATGCCAGGGTGATATTCGTGTATGACGCGGCTAAGATGCGAGAATGTGGAAAAAAAGTTCGGGTCTCCGATCAATCCGAAGGCTACCGTACCGGATCTTGCATGTTCAGCCACAATATTAGCGTTCTTTTTCCAGATGGCGTTAAGCACATCGCTGTCCTTTGTCATCGGGAAATCCAGTATCTCACAATCTGCATATGGTGTCACAAGGTCGGCTGCAAGACGACCGGGTACATATACCATATCACTGTTCTTTAACGTTTCAACGGCTTTGAGCGTCAAAAGTTGCGGGTCACCGGGTCCAAGTCCTACTCCAATCAGCATTTATTATCTCCTTTATCTTGATCATTCATTTTTCCAACAATGATGTACACCGGATTTTCGGGTTTGAACATTGTTTCTCCTGCAATGGGTGCACCCCGCGATACTGCAACATGCAGAACCTCATCGAATATTCCAAGTTCTCGCATCGTATTGATCGTCCTGACTACCGTCTCGATCCTCACAGCATTTACAACGACTCTCAGCACCCTTTTTTCGCAGAGGATCTCAAGCACGCGGCGAATATTCTTTGTACCGCCTACAAATGCAGAGTCTATTGATCCAATGTCTATATTGTCATTCAATATCTGCGATGCTTCTCCGTGCAAAAGTGTGGTGTTTGCCAGTCCGTGAGTTTCAAAGTTCTTTGCTGCGATGCCGATCGATTCGGAGCGTGCATCAAGTGCACAGATTCGAAGATCGCGTGTCATTTTTGATGCTTCTATGGATACGGCACCTGTGCCGCAGCCAATATCAATAAATGTGCTGCCGTCAACCAACCCGAGTTTGGATAATGAAACCGCAATAATTTCCGGTTTTGTGGGACCGCCGCTTATGGATAATATATCTGTCATTTTTCACCAAACTAAAGTAAACTGGAGTTTACTACATATATCTTCCCCCACATAAAACTTGTTCCCCAATGGGTAATTGGAAATGAAATCAAAATAAACTGCTAAACACTTGTTAATTTTGGGAATGGCATGGCATGTTGGTAAAATTGATTATTGCCAGCATTATCACAAGATCATGGCAGAGGATGAATCTCTTAAAAAAATGACCTAAAAGATCAACTGGAAAGGTTCAACGTATCATAACATAACATATCATTTACACTTTTTCAAATACTCAATAGGCCCAACATATCATTTACACTTTTTCAAATACTCAATAGGCCCAACACATCGTTTACAATTGTGGTGATTCAGCATCAAATATCCATAGCGCATGTTAAATGATGCGTCATGGCAAAACCAAACGAAACATATATGGAAAAGGAACAGGAGCGTATCGATGCGGAGAATTAGTATCAGGGAGGCAAAACCCCCCTAAAATCTGCACAGGTCTTAGAAGATCAGGAATGCGGTTGCGGAAATTGATCAGAAGATACAACGATCCCGGGAATAGCAGTGAAACGGGGTGTTTCAAGGAAAAATCCAGGACACCGATGAATGTTCACAGGAAAACGGATCCAATAAAATAACTTTCTCTGCAATGTTAGCTGGATCGACGGATCACCTGTGGACATAGCATGAACTTATATATTTCAAATCAATTATCTCCGTTCAGGAAGTTGCCATTTATTCATCCTTTTCCAGAACAGCCTGTGCTGCTACCAGCCTTGCGATCGGCACACGGTATGGGGAACAACTTACATAGTCGAGTCCTATCTTGTATCCGAACTTGATCGACTGCGGGTCACCACCATGTTCTCCACATATCCCGATCTTCAGGTCCTTGCGCGTAGATCGTCCCTTATCGATCCCTATCTTGATAAGTTGTCCGACACCTTCCTGGTCAAGCACTGCAAATGGATCATTGTCAAGTATGCCGTGTTCGACATAATACGGCAGGAACTTTCCCGCATCATCCCTGCTGAATCCGAAAGTTGTTTGTGTAAGATCATTGGTACCGAATGAGAAGAATTCGGCTTCTTCTGCGATCTTGTCAGCAGTGATAGCAGCTCTTGGAAGTTCGATCATCGTACCTACAAGATATTCAAGTTTCACATTATTTTTACTTATCACAGATTCAGCAACGCGAATCAAATTTTTCTTTGTGAATTTAAGTTCTTCAACATGACCTACAAGAGGGATCATTATTTCCGGAACTATGTTCATACCTTCGGATTTGAGTTCACATGCAGCCTCAATGATAGCTTCAACCTGCATCTCATATATCTCCGGATATGTGATTCCGAGACGACATCCCCTGTGTCCAAGCATTGGGTTGATCTCATGGAGCGTTTCCACACGCGCAATTACTTTTTTTAATTGCCCGATCTCTTTTCGATTACCATCACTTGTTTTAAGTTCCCTGAGTTTCCTTGTAAGTTCTTCATGGTCTGGCAGGAATTCATGCAGCGGCGGGTCAAGAAGCCTGATTGTTACAGGATATCCTTCCATTACACGGAATATCCCGACGAAATCACTCTTTTGCATTGGCAGGAGCTTTAACAGTGCTTCTTTTCTTAGATATTCATCCTCTGCCATGATCATTTCACGGACAGCAGGAATCCTGTCATCTCCAAAGAACATGTGTTCTGTCCTGCAAAGTCCAATTCCACATGCACCGAAATCACGTGCAACTTCGGCATCATGCGGAGTATCAGCATTTGTTCTCACGCCAAGTGTGCGTACCTTATCTGCCCACTTGAGTATTTTTTCAAGGTCTTTGCTAAAACCTGCTGTAATAAGTTCAACTTCACCGAGTATGACATTTCCGGTAGTACCGTCAAGAGTCAGGTAGTCGCATTCGTTGATTGTGTAATCATCAACTGAGATCGTGCCCTTTTTCATATCAATAGTAATGTCGCCACATCCGGCTACACATGGCTTACCCATTCCTCTCGCAACAACTGCTGCATGTGAGGTCATACCTCCACGAACTGTGAGTATACCTTCTGCCGCATTCATGCCGCCGATATCCTCAGGGGATGTTTCGGTACGTACAAGTATTGTTTTCTTACCATCTTTTGCCATTTCTTCAGCATGTTCTGCGGTAAACACGACTTTTCCGACCGCTGCACCTGGTGATGCAGGCAATCCGTTTGCGATAATTTCCAATTCTACATCAGGGTCCATCATCGGATGCAGCAGCTGGTCTATCTGTTCAGGTTCGATCCGCAAAAGTGCAGTGTCCTTATCGATCAGTTTTTCATCCACCATGTCAACCGCAATCTTAACAGCTGCAGCTGCAGTTCGTTTTCCGGTTCTTGTCTGGAGCATGAAAAGTTTGCCATCCTCTATGGTAAACTCAATATCCTGCATGTCCTTGAAATGCTTCTCAAGTTTTTGGTATATTTGAACCAATTTTTCATAATTTTCTGGCATTTTTTCTTTCAGGGTCACAATTGGCTGGGGTGTCCTGATTCCGGCTACCACGTCTTCACCCTGTGCATTGATGAGGTATTCACCAAAGAAACGTTTTTCACCGGTTGCAGGGTCTCTTGTAAATGCTACGCCTGTGCCAGAGTTTTCACCCATGTTGCCGTATACCATAGTCTGGACATTTACTGCAGTTCCCCAATCATCCGGAATGTTGTTGAGATGTCGATATGTGTTGGCACGCTGATTGTTCCATGAACCGAAAACAGCATCAATAGACATTTGAAGTTGCTTGCGTGGTTCTTGCGGGAAATCGTTGCCTGTTTTTCTCTTGATCAAATGTTTGAACTTTTTAACCAGTTCCTTAAGCGCATCCACATCAAGTTCGGTATCAAGTTTAACTCCTTTCTCTTTTTTCAATGAATCTATAATGGATTCGAATTTATCATATTCAATATTAAGAACAACATCACCAAACATTGTGAGGAATCTTCGGTAACTGTCATAGGCAAATCTTTCATTATTACTATTGTGGGCAAGTCCCAGTACGGATTTGTCATTTAGCCCCAGATTCAAGACAGTGTCCATCATACCGGGCATTGATACTCGTGCACCTGAACGAACTGATAGAAGTAACGGATTTTTTATATCTCCAAACTTTTTATCATTAACAATTTCAAGATTCTTGATAGCTTCATCGATTTGTCCCATCAATCCATCCGGGTATTGCTCATTTTTAAGATACAGGACACACACTTCGGTTGTTATCGTAAATCCAGCTGGTACTGGAATCCCTAAATTTGCCATCTCAGCAAGATTTGCACCTTTCCCGCCGAGCAGGTTCTTCATACTGTTTTTACCTTCGGTTTCACTGTTCCCAAAAAAGTATACAAATTTTTGATCTGTCACCAATTTTCCTCCACGGAATGTAATATATTTTATTGATAATTTCGCTAGCTATATATTGGCAATAAATTGTTAGTCTCAAAAAGTGCCATTCCGTATTTAATCCTGTTGTTTCGATTACCCCATGTTAACTTTTTAATCGAGTGTGTGTAGACTCGATCGTGGATATTTATGAAGGTGGTTTTGAATATTTTTTCAGAAAAAAAACAAATTGAAATGTTAAAGTGGTTGCGAACTCTTTTTATATGATAAAGTCAATTTATATATACTTTTAAGTTGATTTATATGTGGCTAAATAGAGAGGGATGAATGAAAAGACTTGGCACTGTATTACATATATCTTCTATACCTCTGGGTTTAGTCGTCCGTGGTGATAAACTTGATCTATCCGGATCTAAAAGATCGACTAAAAAAGTACCAGGACTAAATTCAGCTGTTTTGAACAAAAATGTCAAGCAAATTGGGAAAATTAGTGGTATAATCGGACCTGTGGAACATCCATATATTTACGTTAAAATATCAAATGATATCGATCCTGAACAACACATTCATGCAAATGAGCGTGTTTATGTCCTATAATACAAATCAATGAACAGGTAAACCTGCTTATGGTCTTTATGCCTAAATCTCAAATTAGAGATACAATTTAAAATATTATTGTTATTATTTTTATAAATTCAAGGTGATATAAAAATGGTTGAAGTTGAGAGAGTACGATATTCAGAAACCTCTGAACGAGAAAAAATACGTGCAATGATCAAGGCACGTAAAGAACAGGATAAAACTCCGGAGATTGTAAAAACAAAGGTAGAATGTCCTGAATGCGGAGGCCGTAATCTTGAACATGACTACGAACGCGCTGAACTTGTGTGTGCGGATTGTGGTCTTGTTGTGGATGCGGAGTTTGTTGACCAGGGGCCGGAGTGGCGTGCATTTGACCATGACCAGCGTATGAAGCGTTCCCGTGTGGGCGCACCGATGACATATACGATCCACGATAAAGGTCTTTCTACTATGATAGACTGGCGCAACCGAGATTCATACGGAAAGTCAATATCATCAAAGAACCGTGCCCAATTATATCGCCTGAGAAAATGGCAGCGCAGGATACGAGTAAGCAATGCGACAGAACGAAACCTTGCTTTTGCACTTTCAGAACTCGACCGTATGGCATCCGCTCTTGGTCTTCCAAGAACTGTGCGTGAGACCGCAGCGGTCGTATACCGAAAAGCCGTTGACAAGAACCTTATTCGCGGGCGAAGCATTGAAGGAGTTGCTGCCGCAGCATTGTATGCAGCATGCCGCCAGTGCAGTGTTCCAAGAACACTTGATGAGATCGGAGAGGTATCAAGGGTTAGCAGGAAAGAGATTGGCAGGACATACCGCTTTATTTCAAGGGAATTGTCCCTGAAACTCATGCCTACATCCCCGATCGATTATGTGCCAAGGTTCTGTTCAGGATTGAAATTGAAAGGTGAAGTACAATCAAAGAGTGTCGATATACTTCGACAGGCTTCTGAGAAGGAACTGACAAGCGGGCGCGGACCGACTGGCGTTGCGGCTGCTGCAATATATATCGCATCTATCCTTTGCGGAGAGCGCAGGACACAGCGCGAAGTTGCAGATGTTGCAGGGGTTACAGAGGTTACTATCCGGAACAGGTACAAAGAACTGGCAGAGGAACTCGATATTGAGATAATCCTGTGATTGTGAGTTTAATTTTAAGTTTTGCACCATTTGAAAATATATAATGGGAACGGCGTTAATATTTGAATACGCAATCCCTCTTTCGTTTTTTTGGGTTAGGATTTAATCGGCTTTGTGTATAAATAGGGATATATTACAATTTTGGTAACTATTCAGCCACCCTATAAACCGTTTATTCTTCAAAAAACACCAAAACCGAAAATTCAATATACAATGACCTCATCGTAAATTAATAATTCGAAACAACCAAATATATCCATTAATCTGAGGGGATTGACATGGAACGTGAAGATATTCTTACAATTTATGAAGATTTTTGTATTTAGACCTATATTTCACCTTCTTTTCCCTGAATTTTTGAATCGCAGGACAGCCCCTATACTATGAACAAAACTGATCGTGTTAGATGTTAATTCAGGAGAAAAAACATTGTATGTTGCGTTCACATTTTTATACTTTTTTGAGAGTGAATGGCTTGTAAGATGTCTAAACAGTTGCTGATCCCCTATATATATTCAGACAAATGCGCCTTATGTGTCAAACGTTATGGCAGCATACCCAACGCATTAGAACTGCGGGGCACATTAATTAAAATCAAGTTTACTTGATTTAAACACAAATTGTCTTTTTAAGAAATGTTATATAAAATCCCACCTTTTGCTAATCGATAATAATAGAGGTATAAATATGAGTATAGTAACCGACGCACAGAATGGCAAGATCACAGAAGAAATGAAAACCGTAGCTACTATAGAAGGACTTGAACCTGAATTCATCAGAAGAGGAATTGCAGCAGGCAGGATCGTCATCCCGCTCACTCCTTACAGGGATGTAAAACACTGCGGTATTGGAAAAGGACTCACCACAAAGGTCAATGCATCCATTGGTACATCATCCGATATTTCTGATGTGGATATGGAGATCAAAAAGGCAATAGTTGCAGAAGAAGCAGGCGCGGACACATTGATGGAACTCTCAACCGGCGGGGATTTCCTTGACATCAGGAAAAAGGTCAACGATGCAGTTTCACTGTCCGTTGGGTGTGTTCCACTATACCAGGCATTCATTGAAGCGGCAAGGAAATACGGTTCAATTGTGGATATGAAAGAGGATGAACTTTTCAAAGCCACAGAAGACCAGGCAAAACTGGGAACAAATTTCATGGCAATTCACACAGGTATCAACCGGATAACTGTGGAGAGGCTTAAAATACAGGGTCGATATGGCGGATTGTGTTCAAGAGGCGGCGCGTTTATGACCTCATGGATGCTCCATAACGAGAAGGAAAACCCATTGTACAGTGAATTCGATTACCTGCTTGAGATCATGAAAGAGCACGAGGTTACACTTTCCACGGGTAACGGGATGCGCGCAGGCGCAGTCCACGATGCAACAGACCGTGCACAGATCCAGGAACTTATCATGAATGCCGAACTTGCAGATAAGGCACACAAAGAGGGCGTACAGGTCATAGTAGAAGGTCCCGGGCACGTACCTATTGATGAGATCGAGACAAACGTAAAACTCATGAAGAGTATGAGTGAAGATAAGCCGTTCTACATGCTTGGACCACTGGTCACAGATATTGCACCAGGTTACGACCATATAGTTACAGCTATCGGGGCATCAATGTCAAGCGCAGCAGGAGCAGACTTCCTGTGTTATGTAACACCTGCCGAGCATCTTGCGCTTCCAAATATAGAAGATGTGAGAACCGGTGTCATGTGCTCAAGGATCGCGGCACATATCGGAGATATGATCAAACTCGGAAAGCGCGACCAGGACCTTGCAATGGCACGTGCACGATCAAAACTTGACTGGAATGCAATGTATGATATTGCAATTGACCCGGAACATGCAAAAGAGATCAGGAACAGCCGTGCACCTGAAGACGATGATGCATGCACAATGTGCGGTGATTTCTGCGCTCTTAAAATAGTGAACAAGAATTATAACCTTGCAAAGTAATGCATTTTGCATTACTTTTTTTTCATTTTTTATATTTGATTATATTTGTTTAGCGATCTTTGACACCGAGATAATACGCCCCAGGCGGTATATTTCCAAATAACTTGCGCGAACGATATGGACTTTTTCGCGGCATTTTTACATACAATGAGACTGTAGGAAAAGTCTATGTATATGCCCCCAACTTCATAAATACTTTTCTTACAGTGCAGCATAGCGTTATTACACACCAATATTATTGAAAATGTAAAGGTTCATTCGACAGGGGTATATTTATTGTGATGTTCGAAATGCGCCACCTGCAACTGGATTGCTCCACGGGGTCTGGATATATGGACTATGCATCGACATTTATCAAAACCATCTAAATAAACACAAAAATAAACACAAAAATAAAATATGGCAGGTATTATTTATGTTAATATCCCCAGTTAAGTCTGGCTACTAAACTCCAAATTGCTCCCATGCAACTCCCTCAGCCCTCCTTATAACATCCTTGAGTGGCACCCCGCACATATTCGCTACCCTTTTACAATCCTCGAACTCAGCCGAGATATTGAGCAGCGCGCCGTGTGTATCCTGCGCGATCTTGACCGCGATCCCAAACTCATGTTCCCCGATCGTTATCCTGACGCTGTCCATGCGCCGGTCTGCTATCAAGCGGTGGCGCGTAGGAATTACGCGAACCCCCAGCGAGCCGGTCTCAGTGATAATCTTGCGCGCGAGTTTTGAAGTATCATGTGATTTTGCAATGACATGGATAATATGACCTGCCCTGCCTTTTTTCATGGTTGCGGGGGTTATCGTAACATCCCGCGCGCCCATTTCAAGGAGCTGCTCGATCAGGTTTCCAAGAACTTCACCGGTAACATCATCCACATTGGTCTCAAGCACCTCGATATGATCCTGTATCAGTGCATCATCCACACCAGCCAGAACCGTGCGCAACACATTCGGATGCGAAGTGTCCGCATCTCCTGCACCATATCCTACACGGATCGGGGTGGACTGGGGGAATGAATCAACAATAGTTGAAAAATATGACAGCAACGCCGCACCTGTGGGGGTCAGCAATTCACGCCGTACTGTGCCGCCTTTGAACAGCATCCTGCCGGCGCGCAGTATCTCAAGTGTTGCAGGTGCAGGAACCGGTAATGTGCCGTGTGCTGATCCTACAAAGCCGCTGCCTGTTGTGATTGGTGTGCAGTATATCATTTCCCACTCCAGTTCGTGAACCGCGGTACACGCACCAACAACATCAGCGATCGCATCATTCTGTCCGACCTCGTGGAAATGGATATTCTCAAGGGTCTGCCCGTGAACCTTTGATTCCGCGTCTGCCAGCAGGGAAAAAACCGCAAGTACATCCTTTTCCACCCTTCCGGGCAGGGACGCTGATCTTATCTTATCCAACAGTTCAGGATACCCACGGGAATATTCATTTTCAGTCTTGACCTTAACTTCAACCTTAGCAGCAGCAATACCTCGCTTTGTCACACGATTTACGGAGACTGAAACATCAGCTGCACATTCCATTGCTTCACATACTACAGATGCATCTACACCAAGATCGATCAAACTTGCAATGATCATATCTCCCGAAGCACCGGAAAATGGGTCAAAAACCAACGCCTGCATCAAAAATCACTATCAACCAATAAATTTGAAACCATATAGTTTTTATGTATTGGACTGAATATAAGCATCAGATAATTATAATTATAATTATAATTAAAAAAACTACAAACCATATTGTTTTTCGGGATGAACTCAATGAATGAAATACAAATAAAAGTTGAAAAAGCACACCCGGGCGACTTAGCACGTGGTATAATTCGCCTTGACCCAAATACGCTTTTAAGTACCCAAACTTCACCGGGTGATATTGTAGAGATTACTGGCAAGAGACGAACGGCTGCAAAAGTCTGGAGAGCAGATCGCCAGGACTGGGGGCAAGGTTTTGTCCGAATCGATAGTTCTACAAGACGAAATGCAGGGGTCGGTATCGGTGATCGAATCACGATCAAAAAAACAGAGGTTATTCCTGCAAAGCGAATATTGCTGGCTCCACCGGAAGACGTGCCAATTGAGTTCAATGAGAATTCAGGTGAGATAATAAAACACAACATTCTCAAACGCCCGGTTACCAATGGTGATGAGATCCCAATAATAAGTTCAATGACCCAATCAATTGTGGGCCCTATGGCAAATGGGCAGGCAATCCCATTAATTGCGATAGAGACCGAACCTGATGAAGGAGTGCTGATCATAAATGAGATGACACAGATCGAACTCCGCCAAAAGCCTGTCACAGGATACGAAACTGCTGCAAGAGGGATTACTTATGAGGATATAGGCGGGCTCGGGGATGAGATCGAGCGCGTTCGCGAGATGATCGAACTGCCGCTAAAACATCCCGAGATATTCCAGCGCCTGAACATAGAACCTCCAAAAGGGATTATCCTATATGGCCCCCCAGGTACGGGAAAAACACTGATTGCAAAGGCTGTTGCAAATGAATCGGGTGCGAATTTCCTTTACATCGCAGGACCCGAGATCATGGGAAAATATTACGGTGAGAGCGAAGAGCGTATCCGTAATCTGTTTGAAGAAGCCGCAGAGGACGCACCTTCTATTATTTTCATAGATGAGATCGATTCAATAGCACCAAAACGAGAAAATGTCACAGGTGAAGTGGAACGCAGGGTTGTTGCCCAACTTTTAACCATGCTTGACGGGCTGGTAGAGCGCGGGCAGGTCGTTGTGATCGGTGCAACCAATCGTATTGATGCTATCGATCCTGCACTTCGCAGACCCGGCAGGTTTGATCGGGAGATCGAGATCGGGGTTCCGGATAACAATGACCGTAATGAGATATTGCAGATCCACACCTTAGGAATGCCTCTTGGAGAAGAAGTTAGCCTTGAACATCTCTCAAACCACACACAGGGCTTTGTAGGCGCAGACCTGCTGTCACTGGTACAGGAGGCAGCCATGCGCTCCCTACAAAGATTCCTTCCGGATTTCAATCTGGATGAAGAGATCCCACAGGATAAACTTGAGCAGATCATCATATCTGCGGTGGATTTTGAGGGTGCGCTGCGGGAGATAGAACCGTCTGCTATGCGGGAAGTGCTGGTTGAGATACCATCTGTCAACTGGATTGATGTTGGCGGGCTTGATGAAGTTAAACAGGAGATTATTGAGGCTGTTGAATGGCCTATCAAAAATCCGGAAAAGTTTGTAGAAATGGGAATCAAACCTCCAAAAGGTATACTGCTATTCGGCCCACCAGGTACCGGAAAAACACTTGTCGCACAGGCTGTTGCAAACGAATCTGGTGCAAATTTCATTAGCATAAAAGGCCCCCAGATGTTGTCTAAATGGGTGGGAGAATCGGAAAAAGCGGTTCGTGAAACGTTCAAGAAAGCCAAACAGGTATCTCCATGTATTATATTCTTTGATGAGATCGATTCAATAGCACCGATGCGCAGCGGAACATCAGGGGATGGAAAAGTGTCAGAGAGGGTTGTAAACCAACTATTGACTGAACTTGACGGGCTTGAAACACTAAAAGATATCGTTGTGATCGCTGCAACCAACCGGCCGGATATCATTGACCCTGCACTTTTGCGTTCAGGGCGTTTCGACCGGTTGGTGCTTGTGGGTCCACCTACACATAAGGGAAGGATCAAGATATTCAAGATACATACAAAGGATATTCCGCTTGCGAATGATGTCAATATTGAAGTTCTTGCAGATATGACTGAAAGGTATGTTGGTGCTGATATTGAATCCGTGTGCCGGGAAGCAGTTATGCTTGCGCTTCGAAGCGACTTTGAAACCAATACTGTCACTATGGCATATTTTGAGGATGCACTCAAAAAAGTGAGACCAACGATATCGGAAAATATGGTTGAGTATTACGAGAAGATGCAAGACCTGTTCAAAGGCGGTGTGCAGGGTACAGAACCAAGTTCTTATATAGGATACAGGTAAAGATACGACTAATAATTATAATTTATGGAGTAATAAATATGTCAAAAGTGTTTGCAAAAAACCTGTCAAGCAAGCAGGTTATGGCTACGGATGGGACTGAATTGGGTATATTGTTTAATATGGTGATGGATATAAAAACTGGTGATCTGGTTAATTTACTTGTAAAACCAGACCTGGCACTCGATACATCAAAGTATCACACTGATGAACAATACATAATCCTGCCATTTGAAGCCGTGCGTGCGATCAAGGATTATATTGTCGTGGACAAAACGCTTGCAAAAGGACTACCTGCAGAAGTTATATAAACAACTGCATAATGTTGTGTTTAAGCTTAAGTTCAAGCTTAACTGGACAATTGAATATGTTAAAGGGATGTAACTAAATATAACTCTTTGACCTCAAATATTCAATAGCCTCCACTGTGCCATCGCCAAAGGATGCTTTTGTCACATGATCTGCAGCCTTTTTAGCTTCAGCATCCCCGTTCGCAACGGTAATCCCAAGACCCGCAGACCTGATCATTTCAGCATCATTTACAGAATCCCCGATCGCAACAAAGTCAGCAGGGATCAAGCCCATCAATTTTGAAATGATCTTTAGTCCTGTACTCTTGTTGACCTTGTTGCTTTTAATGTGGATCGCATACTTTGTATCGATGATCTCCACTTCAAAATTCCGTTCCTTGAGCAAAGCTCTGGCTTCATCCATATCAAAATCCCTTCCAAGAGCAATCTCTGTTTTGCGAAATTCAGGATCAAGTTTTGTCAGGTCATAATGTTTTGACAGGAACATGAACGCTTTTTCACATTCCCCAATATCATCGGTGACAATGGGTTCTGCATCATATCCTGTCAGAATAATTCCACCGTTCTCAGATATTACATAACCTCCAAGACCGATCAATTTTGCAGCAGCCTGGGCATAACACGATATGTTGCCGGTTGCCAGTACAACAGGAATATCAAGGGTATGAAGCAGCTCTGCTACCCGAAGGTTCAAGCGTCGGTTCTCATATGTGATCGTACCGTCTATGTCCAGAACAATGGCTTTGAACTTCATACCCGGAATATTGCCTTGCAGGGATTAAACAATTGCCCTATGCCATTATTTATGTTACTGGTCAACCAACCCTCCGGTTGTGACAGAGATTATTGCTTCCCCGTCAGGGAGATTCGGAGAATCCACAAGACGTATGATCCTTTTGTCACCTTTTGATTTCCTGAGATACAGCCTGAATGTAGAGGTGTGTCCAACTATATGTCCGCCTATGGGTTTTGTCGGGTCACCGAAAAATGCGTCGGGTTTTGACATGACCTGATTTGTTACGATCACTACTGCATTGTAGAGGTCACCGAAACGCTGGATCCCGTGCAGGTGCTTGTTGAGCTTCTGTTGCCTATCGGCAAGTGTACCCCTTCCTACATACTCTGCCCTGAAATGCGCTGTCAACGAATCCACGATCAATAGCCGCACAGGTTTATCAGTATCCTTGAGTTCATTTGCGAGTTCTGATGCTGAGTCTACAAGAAGTATCTGGTGATTTGAATTATATGCGCGTGCCACATGTATGTTTTTTAAGAACTCCTCGTAATCGTAGTCAACACCCTTTCTTTCCGAGAGACCTTCGACCATCTGTTTTATTCGCTCCGGCCTGAATGTGTTTTCCGTATCGATCATTATCACGGAACCACCCAGTCCTCCCTGCTCCTTTGGAAGCTGCACATTAACGGCAAGCTGATGTGCAATCTGTGTTTTTCCTGAACCGAACTCGCCATACATCTCTGTGATCGCCTGTGATTCGATCCCGCCGCCCATCATCTCGTCAAACTCAACACATCCTGTTAAGAGTTTTCCGACAAGTTTCCTGCGCTCAAGAACCATTTCCCCAGTTTCAAATCCGCCAATATCAGCAGACTGGCGCGCAGCGTTGATGATCTTTGATGCCGTCGATTCTCCAATTTCAGCAGTGTTTGCAAGTTCTGCAGGTGATGCTACTGCAACCGCTTCAATCGTATTGAATCCTGCTTCTTTTAATTTCTCTGCCGTTGCCGGACCAACGCCCGGTAACTCTTCTAAAAATATTTCAGACATTATTAGTAACTCCTCTCGGTGCACATGGTTGGTTTAGGTGCACAATTTATTACGACTATACAGTTTTGTGAGTATATATAATCGAGGTAAGCGGGGTGAAAGTATTGTATGTCGTCCGGTGTCGATGTTCATATGAGTGCAGGATAACATCCGGTGACCAAACACTTATTTTACTTGACTTCTATTTCCAAGCATGGCAAAAGTCGCAGTAGGCGGTACTTTCGAATATCTCCATGACGGTCACAAGGCCCTTATAAAAAAAGCCTTCGAAATAGCAGCCGGCGGAGAAGTTTACATAGGGCTTACCTCTAATGAAATGGCACGGCAGCGCAGTCGTGATGTGGATGATTACCAGATACGTAAAAATAACCTTTTGCAGTATATCGAAATCCTTGGTTTTTCGAATAAACCTTACCTTGTCATGAAACTAACAGACCCCTATGGTACGACCCTTACCTATGATTTTGATTACATAGTGGTATCCCCTGAAACGTATAAGGTTGTTCTCGGGGTCAATGAGTTAAGAGAACAGGATGGTCGCAGTCCGATCAAGATCATCATTGTTGAATACGTGATGGCAGATGACGAAGTGCCCATATCCTCTACACGGATCGCCTGCGGTGAGATCGATAAACACGGGAATTTGAAGATATAAATAAAAACCAGTGACCAAAACAAATAAATCTATACGCTATTTGTGTATAATGATTATCATGAATCGAGAATTTAGCGAAAAAGAGATAGAGATATTTAACAAACTCGCACCGGAGGCTGGTGGCAGCATGAACTCACAGATGGGACATCCTTATCCTTTTATCCTGCGCCCCATATCCCACAAGTTTGCAGAATCGTCCGAGGATTTCGGAGAGAGGCTCAACAGGCTGGATGCCGGGGAACTTGATTTTCTTGCGAACCTCATCCTTAAAGGAAAAGAGGAAGTACGGTCACTTGATCCTGAGGATGTCGATGTTCTTATGGACATAATTGCCGAAAAGATATCTCTTGGGCGTGTTGAAGAGTTGAAAGACTACCTTGGAATTCTCTGAAAAGTGAGAAAGGAAATAGGAATACGCATGCCACGCAAGAGTTTATTGTTCGGTACCGCAGGTACGCCCATAAGTACTAAGCAAAGAAGCAGCTCCGAAGGCATCAAGCGTATACGTGAACTCGGACTCGGGTGTATGGAACTTGAATTCGTGCGCGGCGTGCGGATGGGAGAAGGAACGGCACAGGTTGTTTGCGATACTGCCCGGGCCGAGGATGTGGCTCTTAGCGTACATGCGCCGTATTATATTAACCTGAACTCTAAGGAGCCGGAGAAGATAGATGCAAGTGTTGAGCGGATATACCAGTCCGCGCGGATCGGGGCGCTGTGCGGGGCAGTATCAATTGTGTTCCATCCGGCATTCTATCTTAAGAACAGTAGCGAAGTGGTGTCTGCAAGGGTTGCAGGACTTCTGGGGAACCTTGCGGCGCGACTTGATGATGAAGGTATTAATGCCGTACTACGCCCTGAGACCACAGGAAAGCCCTCGCAGTTCGGTGACCTGGACGAGTTGTTGCGACTTAGCAGTGAACTTGAAGGCGTCATGCTATGTATTGATTTTTCACACCTGCATGCAAGAAGCGTGGGTGCCGAGAACTCCCATGAAGAATTTGCAGCTACACTGGGCAAGGTCGAGGATGCGCTCGGACGTGAGGGTCTTGATGATATGCATATTCATGTTTCCGGAATAGAATATGGCAGGAAGGGCGAGAAGAATCACCTGAATCTTTCTGAATCGGATTTCAAGTATATTGAACTGATGGAAGCATTTTCTGATTTTAGCATCAAAGGGCTTGTGATATGTGAGAGTCCGAATCTTGAAGGGGATGCGGTGTTGATGAGAGATGTGTTTTTAGATGTACTATGATTATTTTAACGAGAAAATCTTCGCTAACGCTCAGATTAACTCGGACTACATAATTCTATAAATTATATACAAGAACAAAACTCCACCACATGCGCAGATTGGAAAACATGCCAAACGCATACGATCATGCCAACAATTTCATACAGGATTTACTGTATGGAAGAGATTTGGATGTTGGTCTGTGGTATACTGTCAATCCCTTCCATTATATTACGCCCCATGCTGATTTTAGATGCAATGCCTGCGTTCAACTCCATGATTCAATTCCCTCAAGTCCGAATCCGTGTCTGGAAATATAAAGACCACGCCCACATCTTCACCAATCCACGAGCACTTAAAGAGCAAAGCGCAGTACGCACATCTCTATTGGCACACACATACCACCTGCCTGCGCTCTCAGCGTCCTCTGCGATAAATATTATTATCCATTATCCTGAATAAATCAAAAAGTTACACAGGAACATCCAACAGATTTATGTTCAAACCGTGCCATATAACTCAAATGCGAGAGAGGAAGGACGGCTACCGGGTCTATATGATCTGAGGAAAGTCTCCCCACCACCTAAACACACGAACGCCTGTAAAGGGCGTCGAGCGAGAGTTCGGGCAGTTGTTTACAACTCATGTATCCCTGATTATGTCATGGTTATATGCTGGCACAGAAACGATACCACCCCATGTTAATGCAATGATGCCTACAAGGCTGAGGTCGCATGGAAAGTGGATGGAACGGCGAAACTTCGTGGGTGCAAGTCGGAGTAAGGCGATAACGGGAGTTTAGACCGCGCCTGAAAAATTGGTACGCTTAGCTGAATGCCGTCAATGCAAGTGCTCCTTAGTGAGCCATCTTCATCAATTGATGCAGGATTTTTGCACGAACAGAAGGGAGCTTACTCCCCTCACTCGCTAACATCTTCCATAACTGCTATCAGGTTATCATAATCGATCTCAGTAGCGTAGCAACCGTCATTCAAAAGCGGGACACCATATGTTTTAATATTCTTACGCTTCAATGAGCGCATGACTTTGTTGAGCTCATAGTTACATGCTAAAAGAAGTGCACCGTCTGCGGATTCTTTTTTAATGATATGGCGAATATACGATGAACCTGCAACAATATATAAAGTATAGTTAAACCGCTGTGCATCGTCTTTCATCTTTGAGAATACACACTTTCCGCATGAGATGCATTCAATACCGAACTTTGTGGATGCAGCCGGACAATCAAGTGCACGCATGCAATGCGGTGCAAGCATCAACCTGTGTTTTGTCTTTTTAAAACCAGATATATGCGCCATGTTCTTGAGGGAAACCATCCATCCTTCCAACTTTTCGGTCTCAGAATACCTGTCAAAGATATTTTTGATCGGCAGATAGAAATAATCAAGGATATTCGCAAAAAATCCTGCAAGCCTTACATTCCTGTTAAGGCTGACACGGCTCATGAACAAAGCTAAAGTGATCAGGAAAATGGACACTACAACAATGGCAACCAATGCAATACCGATCAAATCATACATCGCATATCTCCATTTTATGAATGACTTCATCTACATCTACTTTTGTGTCATAACACCCATCCTTAATTAGACAGACACCCTGAACAGGCATAAACTTTGAAACTGACTGCATTGACTCAGTTAGTTCTACGTAGCATGCTACTCCAAGACACGCACCAGGATTATAGGATTTGAGTATTTTGCGGACAAAACTGTCACCTGGCACTATAAACACTTTGAAATTATATTTGTCTGCAGCTTCAACGATACGTGCAATGTCGCACATGCCGCATTTGGTGCACTCATAGCCCAGTATCGGATCACAGCGCGCCCTGCATTTAGGACTCCTCATACACTGCGGCAAGATCACAGCGCGCCTCTCCTTTGTATTTTTGAACCTATCAAGCATCACTGCATTTCGTATCTCGATCAATATCTCATCTACAATATCTTCTTTGATGATAAATACCCGGCATATCCATTTTGCAGGTGAGTAAAAGAGATAGAGCATAAACAGTATAAAATTTGGAAATATTATCTTGTGTCTCCTGAAACTGTAGGCACCAAGCAGTAACGCTATTGCTGTTACTATAAAAACAGCTACTGCTAAACATACAAACAACCTGCCAAGAAGTTCATAGGAAATTAGCATGAAACTAAAATAGTAATTCTATACTTAAGATTGTCCGTAGAATAATCGAAACTTTTTATTATTTTCATGAATGGTTCGGAAATCTATAATTGCACACAATTGTCAAACACCTTTGAAATCGATGGAAATGGACTCAGTATTAAAAACCAAAAAATGTATCGTCATTGACACAAATAAGCGGATTTTCGCCATCGACGTCCGGTCTTAAGGATGGCTGAATAGTTACACAATTTTTAAAACAAAGCTATTAAGATATACAATTATAGTTCGTGAACGATCAAGTTTTAAAAAAACGGTCCATCTAAAGGGCGCATGAATTTAAATTTAATCATCATTATTATAAATTGACAATAAAGATTTTGAATGTGTGGTGAAAGTATTAAATCTCAAAAAGTGTTCTATATAGAATCGCCTTCACCCAAATATCACAATCGGGTAGACTTCAATATACATTCTTACACAGACCCCGCATTCATGACATGTTATTGCCAAATGAAAGTGTTCACGATATATTGAGTATTTCCAGCCATCTAACACAATCCAAAGCATCTTTCACTTTGGCAGTTGGCAAACAACAGTAATATATAAGTAGTTGAGAGTAAAGTATACTACTTATGTCTCAACGAAAATTCGTCAATCGCAAAAACGAGTTGAAATTCCTTGAAACCCGATATAAAAGCAAGTCTTCTGAGTTCATAGTCATTTACGGCAGAAGGCGTGTTGGAAAAACTGAGTTGATGCTAAAATTCCTTGAAAATAAAAAGGGAATGTATTTTCTGGTATCGACAGAAGGAGATAGGCAAAACATTCTGGATTTTTCTAAAATCGTCGGTCGGATAATTAATGATGACAATTTTGGTAAGATCGAATTTTCCGGGTGGCATTCTTTGTTTGAAACATTGTTCAAGCACAGGTCATTTTACGAGTTGATTGAGCATGAAAAATTTGTTATAATTATTGATGAATTCCCATTCCTGATACAAAACAACAAAGCGATATCATCAATTTTCCAAAAGATATGGGAACTTGTGATGAAGAATGAAAACATCATGCTCATGTTATCAGGATCGGCTGTGAGTGTTATGGAATCCGAGGTTCTGGGGCATAAAAGTCCATTGTATGGAAGGCGAACAGGTCAATGGCAGGTTGCACCACTGGATTTTAAACACACAAAGGATTTTTTGCCATACTCCACTGAAGATCTCATCAATACATGGTTTGTTGTTGGCGGAATTCCTGAATATCTTTTAAAGTTTGATACAGGCTTGACATTTTGGGAAAATGTACTGGAGAATGTGATCACAAAAGGAACGTATCTCTCTGAAGAAGTTGATTTTCTTTTAAGCGAAGAATTCAGGGAACCAAAGAATTATAAGTTGATCTTTAAAGGCATTGCACTGGGATACAACTCTCTTGGAGAGATATGCAATTATACCGGTCTTGATAAGAGTATGGTGTCCAAGTATTTGAACGTGTTATGTAGGATGCATATAGTAAGGAATGAAATGCCTGTGACGGCATCTTCAAAGTTCAAAAGGCGGCTGTATTTTATGGAGGAGCCGTATTTTAATTTTTGGTTCAGGTACGTTTATCCTAACAGGATCGATCTGGAAGCCAATAGGAGCCAAGAAGTTCTTGAATTGATCAAAAGCGATTTTTCAACATATTCCGGCCATATGTTCGAGATCCTTGTGACAGATCAGATCAAAAAAGGAAATTTTCTTCAAAATCGTTCGTTCTCAAAGATTGGCAGATGGTGGTATAAGGATGCAGAGATCGATATTGTTGGTTTGAATGAGGGCACAGGAGATATCCATTTTGTGGAGTGCAAATGGAAGGACATGAGTGAGATGGGTGCACTTAAAGTTTTGAATAAATTGCAAGTCAAGTCCGACCTCGTGCAGTGGAACAATGATACCCGAAAAGAGTATTTCGTTCTTGTTGCAAAGAAGGTTGGAGGGAAAGAGTCGCTTCGTAAAGAGGGGTTTTTGGTTTTTGATATGGATGATTTTATGGCTTAGATGATTTATTTCAGTATATGCGATGCTTTTAGTGTCTCTATAAATATTTGACCTGTGCGTCTGCCATACAGGGGACTTTTAATATCCAGAAGATAATTTTCCATCATTGGGATTGATGAACCACAGACAATAAGTTTGATCGTAGTATTCTTTAACAATCCATCCCATATTTTCTGGAATTTGGATAATAATGCTTTGTTTTCCAAAAACCGGGAAATTGGTTTGAATTAAATACGATTAAAGCGGTTTTGAGGTGTGCGGAAAGTAAGATAAAGTTATGGAATAATTGACTTTATACTCAAAGCCGATTTGACCAATTACCTTTTTAATCAATAACAGATTTTTTGTATCAACTATGTTTGAAATAATAAATATGCTCCTGATCGGGTTTTCTGTCGGACTTTCAGGTGCACTCGTGCCAGGACCGATGTTGTTCGCAACAATTGATTCATCGCTTCGGAAAGGATGGATCGCAGGTCCGGAAGTGGTTTTAGGGCACGCTTTTCTTGAATTGATTATAGTTATATTGATTGTTCTTGGTATGTCATCCTTTATCGGAAGTAAGGAAATATCCACTATATCGGTAGTCGGGGGTCTTGTCCTTATTGTATTTGGTGCAATGACGGTTAAAGGTGCGAGTGATGCATCGAATGCTTTGCATACAGGTGGTGGTTTTATATCAAATCCTGTTGCAGCTGGCTTGATCACGTCTATATCTAATCCGTATTTCTGGATATGGTGGCTTGCTGCTGGCAGTGCACTTGTCCTGCGCGGGCTTGAAACCAGTTTGGTTGCAGTGGCGTTTTTTGTGATCGGGCACTGGATAGCTGATCTTGGATGGTATAGTGTGATTTCCACATCGTTTAGCCGCGGGAAAAGTGTGATATCTTCTAAGACCTATGAGAGGATCTTGGTCTCATGTGGCCTGTTCCTGATAGTTTTTGGTGCATGGTTTGCTATTGGCTGAGGTGGTGATGTGGAGATAAATTGTGCAAGGGTTCCAAAAAGCCAGGGTGAGACAGTTCGCCGTGTCCTGATCGAGATGAAGATACTCGATGGTTCCAGGAAGATTGCTTCAGATGCGGGATATTTGTTTCTTCCGCTTGTAAGGGAGCCGGATGATGTGGGAAAAGAGAACTTTTCAAGCGATGTAGAGTTTGTGTGTTACGCTTTTGAGGTGCAGGAGAGTGCACCGACACTTGAAGGCATCCTGGGTTTTATGCCGCATTATGAGGTTATTGGCGACATTGCATTAATCGAAGCTGATGACCCGGATGCCGATCGGATTGGTGAGGCACTGCTAAAAGTGCATCCTAATCTTAATACTGTGCTTGGTGCAACAACACCTGTTGTCGGGGAATACAGGATAAGGGAATTTACGGTAATTGCAGGAGTGGACAAGACTGGTACGATCCATAAGGAATATGGTTGCAGGTATGCGGTTGACCTTGCAAAAGCATATTTCACCCCGCGCCTTTCAACGGAACGCGAGCGAATATTGTCATGGATAAAGCCGGATGATGTGGTCGTGGATATGTTTGCAGGCGTTGGTCCATATAGTATTCTCATAGCAAAAAAAGCCAGTCCGAAAAGAGTTATCGCGATCGACAAGAACCCGGATGCTATCGGGTTTTTGCGCAGGAATGTCGATCTAAATCATGTGGGTAATATTGAGGTAATAAATGGTGATGCGAACGTGGAAGCGCAAAGGTTTGCAGGTATTGCCGACCATGTGATCATGAACCTGCCGCACAATGCATACGAGTTCCTGGATTCTGCGGTCAACCTGACAAAAACGGGCGGCATGATACATTATTACGGGATGACACATGAGGATGATCTTTTCGATAGTTCCATTGAACTTATTGAGGCTGCGGCGAAGCGCGCCGGCAGGGGGGTCGAGGTTGTGGAGAAGCGAACGGTCAGGTCGTATGCCCCGCACCAGTACAATATATGTATTGAGGCCAGGGTTACTTGAACTGGAATTTTGGTATGGGTGAGCGAAATCATTAAATCATTACATTGATATTAGGAACATCTGGTGCCGCTGTGGCTTAGCCCGGTATAGCGGCTGATTCGTAATCAGCAGGCCGAGGGTTCGAATCCCTCCGGCGGCTTCCTGGCAGTTTGTTGCAAGGGGCTTTTATTTTAATGGCTATATAACCAGATCTGCTGTGGTCTTATGTGTCGTCGCAACGTTTGATTCTGGCAGCACTTCAGATGTTACGATGTTTCATGATTTATACGTTGCACTACTTTAGATATAATGAGTTATCCAAATTTTGTTGCAAAACCATTCAGCCATAACTTGACACTATGGGATTTTTTACATCAGGTTAAGGGTAATCTTTAACTGTTGCTTTATTTGAGGGTAATCTTTAATTATCACTTTATTTTATTATCAAACAACCATAATACAATTGAATTCAAGAGTTGATATCAATTAGATCAGTTCAACGAGTAAATCATAATAAGAGTCGGGAACAGAGCACTGACTTTGCAGGATCCACAGCAGAATATATCACCATCAAACCTATGGGATATCCATTAAGCGGTATGCTGGATGATGACCCCCAGGTCGAGAACAGGGATGTGTTTGAGCATTACGCACGTCAGCAGTGGAATGGTTATCTGGCATGCAAGGATGAATACCTGTTCGACCACAGGATGTATCCTGATTTCGCATACAAGATCATTGATGTTGAACCACCGGAATCAATAATCGGTTTTCAGACATCGATCATTGTACAAGAGGCGGATAACAACATGTCTGGTCTCGAATTTACGAGTGATGTCAGTATTGATGATGTGATCGGCCAGGAAAATGCCCGGCGCAAGTGCCGCCTGATCGAGCGGTTTCTGGAAAAACCTGGTCAATTCGGCAAATGGGCACCACGAAACGTATTATTCTTTGGGCCATCAGGTACCGGCAAGACCATGCTTGCAAAAGCTCTTGCAAGCAAGACCGACGTGCCGATAATTCCTGTAAAAGCGACCCAGTTGATAGGGGAATATGTGGGAGAAGGTGCACGGCAAATACATCAACTATATGACCATGCGGAAGAAATGGCACCCTGTATCATATTCATCGATGAATTGGATGCTATTGCCCTTGATCGAAGAAATCAGGAATTGCGAGGCGATGTTGCAGAGATCGTCAACGCACTGCTAACCGAAATGGACGGCATTGCCGAACGATCAGGCGTATGCACGATCGGTGCCACGAACAGGGCTGAGGCTCTTGATCCTGCTGTTCGCAGCAGGTTTGAAGAAGAGATCGAATTCGTGCTGCCTGATGAGAACGAGCGTCGCAGGATCATTGAATTGAATATTGCAACAATCCCGTTACCCATCGAGGATATTGACCTGTCCGGACTTGCAAAATTAACAGCGGGTTTGTCAGGCAGGGATATTGTTGAAAAAGTCTTGAAAACTGCACTTCACCAGGCAATCATTGACGATAAAGATAAAATAATAGGGCAACATTTCGTGGATATAGCTTTGAAAATACAGAAAAACAACAATTCAGATGTTGTGAACCGGATGTATATATAATTCGAAAATATATTAGTAAGTGATAATGCAGAAAAAGGTGTAATCAAATGAGCGAAATAAGTGAATCTGATAGGTTTGAATGTGTAGTGATCAATGTAATTGAAAATCTCCTGTGGAAAGGCGTTACAGTAGAGGATGTTGAATCCGGCGGTCGTGTATATTTCGGGAAGGTTAAAGCAGATGAAAATGAAATTAATCCGGGTGATACACTTTACGTAGGTGCAAAACCAATAACTTATGACCTTGAAGAGAAAGAAATGGAAATTACCCTCTATAATACTGATAATGAAAAAATAGACTGGACACTTATCTAAATATAGTAGCAGTATCAGATTATTTTCTCGTTATACATAATCTATAAGAGTATGTAGTTCGGGTTGATCCGACCGTAGGGAGGATTTTCTCGTCGTACATAATCTATAGGATTATGTAATCCGGGTTGATCTGAGCGTCAGCGAAGATTATTTTGTAGTATATAATTATATTTCAAATTATAGTCAAGAACATAATATTTTGATATATGTAGAACACTTTGTGCCCTTGCCGTCTGGCACGTCCGCAGGCATAGCAACACTCAACTCCACAAGGGTGAGTGTCCTTTGTGGTGTATGATTTTGGTCATCGCAAAGAGCGTGAAGTCCGCAATCCTGACAGATAGCTTAAATTGTTTGGTTTTTGACTATAATCCGAGTTTTATCGAATATTTTTCAGTCAGTTCCGATATGGAACCTCGATCTCCATCAGGTCATCCGCAACCGTTACATTCTCAAATATCTTTTTAGCATCTTCGAATATGGGTGCAGTATCATCTGTGTACCTTGAACTGATATGTGTCAGTACAAGGTGATGCACCCCTGCCTCCTTTGCAAGTGCGGCAGCTTCACCTGCGGTTGAGTGCATGGATTCTACTGCACGATCGTATTTTTCATTCGAAAGTGTACCATCGTGGATTAGTAGGTCTGCGTCCAGACTGGCGTTTAAAACACCCTCACATGGACGTGTATCTCCACTATAGACAATAGTCCTGCCTTTTCGCGAGTCTGCAACAACATCTTTTGAATGGATAATTTTACCATCAACTTCTATTGATTCCCCACGGTGAAGTTTTGAGAACAGTGGTCCCGGCGGCACACCAAGTTCAACGGCTTTTTTGCGGTTGAACTTACCCATACGTTTATCCTCAACAAGCGCATAGCCAATGCTTGGGACACTATGTTCCGTTTTTAAAACATGTATGGAATAGCCATCACGCTTGATGACATCCCCGGGTTCTAACTGCACTGTTTTGATCTCATATTTCAATTTGTAGTATCCAAGTGCAACCAATAATTCCGTAAATTCTCTTACCCAGTGAGGTCCATAGATAGTCAGGGGTTCTGTACGTCCGTGGAATGACATGGTCTGGACAAGCCCTGGAATTCCAAGTATGTGATCTGCATGAAAATGTGTAATAAAAATCGAAGATAATGCCATCATGCCAGTCTTTGCCCTCATCATTTGCTGCTGTGTGCTTTCACCACAATCAAATAACATGAGTTCTCCTTCCCTGTTGACCATTATCCCTGAAGGATTTCGATTAGGAGTTGGCAATGAACCTCCGGTTCCAAGAAATATTACACGAAGCATGGATATAATTAAGTGGTTACAATTACTTATTAGTTACTGCAAGTATATTGGTAAATTGAATGTTCAGCAATGAACAAGCACACACGGCGTTTGTCACTCGAAACCTTGATATATAATCCTATTAGTAAAGGAGTCTATAAATATGATATCTGCAAACATAAAAAACTTGCAATTAATAAAAATTAAGAATAAAACTTAACTTAAATTTAAACTTAAACTTAAATTAGCTTTGATAACAGCATTTTTGTGCACATCTGAAATGTTATGAACGCTTATTTAAGCTATAATCTTAACTTAAAACTTACTTAAATTCACAATTAAATATAGAGGATATATAAATGAGATGGCAAGGAAGATCAAGAAGGACATATACTGGTGGTAAGATAAGGGCTGCACGCAGCAGGAGAAAGTTTGAGATTGGCAGGGAATCTGCTGATACACACGTTAATGAGACAAAAAGGAAAATCATTTCTACAAAAGGCGGAAATCGAAAAGTCAGGCTCCTTCAGTGCAACATTGTAAATGTGACTAATCCGGCTGATGGTAAAACCGTGACAAGTCCGATCGAAAATGTTATTGACAACGCTGCAAATGAACATCACATCAGGCGAAATATTATTACAAAAGGTGCGATAATCCAGACTGCACTCGGTAATGCAAGAGTAACAAGCCGTCCCGGACAGGATGGTGTTGTTAACGCAATATTGGTTGGGTAAGCACTCAACTATTTTTTCTTTTCTTTTCTTTTCTTTCTATTGTTATTTTTTCGGGTGTTTTGGGGTTAAAACATATCAACAAAACAGACTAACATTATTTAAAAAATCATATGTGGTGAAAAAGTATGGACAAACAGGTACAACATATACTGGAGATCCTTGAAGATAATGCAAAAGTTACTCCAAAAGAGATCGCAAACCTTACTGGCATGACTATTGATAATGTAACAAAGAGCATAGAACAATTTGAGAAAAGCGGAATTATCCGCAAGTACAAGACCATCATTGACTGGGAATTAGCTGGTGAGGAATTTGTTCATGCAATAATTGAACTCAAGGTTACGCTTGAGCGCAAACTTGGCTATCAGGCAATCGCAGAGTGTTTGTACAAGTTTCCGCAAGTGCGCTCGGTAAGGCTTCTCTCAGGTGGGCATGATCTCTCACTAACTATCCGTGGCAGGTCGATGAAAGAAGTTGCATTTTTTGTAGCAGGGAAGATCGCAACACTCGACCAGGTTCAGGGCACCACTACACATTTTGTTTTAAAGACATACAAGGAAGATGGTGTGATATTGTATGAGACGGAACATATAAAACGTTTGCAGATATCACCGTAATTATCATTTTTTCATTAATACATGGAGTAAACACTCATGAGAGAACGATGTGATCCTTCTGCTTTTGTTGCAGAGCACCTGAAAACCGTGCCGCCATCTGGTATACGTCGTTTTTTTGACCTTGTTTCAGAGATGGATGATGTGATCTCACTTGGTGTGGGTGAGCCGGATTTTATTACTCCGTGGCATATCCGTGATGCATGTATTCATTCAATTGGGCAGGGGGAAACTGCTTATACTTCTAATTACGGATTTTTGGAACTGCGGGAGGACATCTCAAAATCATATTCTCAAAAATACAGTGTTGACTATGATCCGGAATCTGAATCACTTATCACCACTGGTGTGAGTGAAGCGCTGGACATTGCTATCCGGGCAATTATCAATCCGGGTGATGAGGTCATTGTGGTGCAGCCATCGTATGTTTCATATGTTCCATCAATTATCTTTGCAGGCGGTGTGCCTGTGCCGGTTTCCACAAAAATGTCAAATGATTTCAGGGTGACCCCCGGGGAACTGGAAAATGTGATCACAGATAGGACAAAGGCTGTTATAATCAATTATCCCAATAATCCAACTGGTGCTGTGATGGACAAGGATTCCCTGGAATCCATTGCGGATGTTATTGTTGAACACGATCTTATGATTATATCGGATGAAGTATATGACTGCCTGACCTATGATGGGGTTCACACATGTTTTGCATCACTTGAAGGCATGCGCGAACGCACGATACTGTTGAATGGTTTTTCAAAATCCCATGCAATGACAGGCTTCAGGATTGGATACGCACTTGCGGCACCTGAGATCATTGACTCGATGATGCTGATCCACCAGTATACTATGCTTTGCGCACCTACAACTGCCCAGGTCGGAGCGATCGAAGCGCTCAAAAACGGCGATGAGGAAATGCAAAAAATGGTGCGCGAATATGACCGGAGGCGGCATCTCATTGTTGGGGGACTGAATAAACTAGGACTTGAATGCTTTGAACCAAAAGGCGCATTTTATGCGTTCCCGTTAATTTCAAGCACAGGTCTTACATCAGTTGATTTCGCAGAAGGACTCCTAAGCGAGCAAAAAGTGGCAACTGTTCCAGGTGATGTATTTGGGAAAGCAGGAGTCGGTTTCCTGCGTTGTTCGTATGCGGCATCAAGGGAAAATATCCATACTGCACTTGACAGGATCGGCGATTTTGTTGATGGGCTGAAAATTTGAGTTTTAAGTGTTTTCAATCGACATTGTGTAAACGTGCTGATTTTCCTACATCATACGGCCGGCCGTTATGGGCGAGAAAATCTTCGCTAACGCTCAGATTAACTCGGACTGCATAATCCTATAGATTATGTACAACGAGAAACTGATATTTAACACTCATTTTTTTTAAAGATTGATATTAGGTGATTTGATGAAATTAGAAGATTTACAAACTACCCGCTCACATCATATTCATTAAAATCAGCATCAAATAACTAATATTATGTGCAAAATTATTTGGTAGCCCGGCACGGATTCGAACCGAGGTTGCGGGATCCAGAGTCCTGCATGATTGACCACTACACTACCGGGCTAATACGAATGCATCACCTTAATTGCAAAAGTACTGTATTAATCTATCGGTTGGTGTGCAACAGTAGAAAAGAAAATCGAATTGTTGCCTGGGTTTGTATTTTTATGGTGTGGAATGTGCCACTTGCATCGATTAATTCTATGCTATTAATTGTAACCTGGTCATAGGTTATCGGGATTTTCATCCAGCATGACTGACCACCACCATTTTGCCATATCTGTGAGGTCTTTACTGAACTGACCCGATAAACGGTACTCGCGGTTTTTGTTACTGATCAGCCCTGCGCCCAGAAGTTTATTCCGCATTGAATAAAATGATGCGCGTCCGATGTCAAGTTCTTCGAGTATCTCTTGCCATTCACTGGTTTTGATAGGATTGCCGCTTTGCTGTCGGTTTTCAATCATTGTGAGAAACATCTGTCCCCGTGCAGCAGTTGTATCCTCCTGGAACAATCTGCGCATAAAATTGTAAAACGGGTCTTTAGAATGGGTTATGCGAGCGTTTGCATCGGAACGTACAATAAGTGTAGTGGATGTTCTGGGTGCATCCTTAACAAGTGTCATAACATCTCAAACTTGCTGTTACTATTTAAGTGGCAATGGTTGAGGGACTGGAATTAAGTACCGCTTTTATCATATCGACATAGTCTTCTTTCAAAGAATAGACGATTGGTGTTTTGTATGATTCTTTGTGTGCCCTTAGTATTCCAAGTTTGGAATGGATATATCCTACCATGGATGCTACTGCACTTCGACTAACCTCATGTTTCTTTGCAATGGTTTCGTATAAGGTGTCAACAGTAGTCTTTTTGACTTTCAAAAAAACAGATAAAATGTAACTGCGAACGCCATTTGCATCAAGTTCAATGAACTTTTCTAAACGCCGTTTTATTTTAGATCGGATGGAACTCACGAGTGATACCTCCTAATTCATATTATATTTGTGTGATACACTATATATATGTTTGTAAATTAATGATCGATGATGGCGCAAGAAAATCTTCCCTACGGTCGGATTAACTCGGAATACATAATCCTATAGATTATATACTACAAGAAAATGAATCTAATTCCAACTCTCATTTTTCAGGTCGGCATATCACAATTGTGATATATTGAAAAGACATATTGTAGATTTGCATAGGTGAATTTTATGAACTATGGATATGATCTCAAAAATAACGTTTTGTACATCGATAGAAATAGCATTCCGGCATATAATATTGAAAAAAATGAGATCGGGGTTTGTAGTGCATGTGCTGCAAATCTATTAAGTATTAGTTATCATTCATTTGATGATCTGGTAATAGTGGCAAAATGTTCTAGTTGTAATTTAATTTCTGCAAATATCTATAATGTCGATTGGATATGGCTGGATGAGATTGTTATCTCTCACTTTTTGTCGGAAAATATCCAGAACGAGAATGTGGGTTGTGGTTTGCAAGAAGATCGCAGATCTGATGTTTGTGCAAACTTTAAATTATTAAAAAATATTCCTATGAAACAACTACAAACAATATTCTCTCCTGCGGAGATCAATGCTATGTTTTCACGTGCAAAGGGTGATGAATGCGTTCGCCAGTATCTTTATAATGCTCGCAAAAAATATGACACTTTTGAGAATGTTTTCGGAATAACTATTAATGTGTAATTTTTTGGTTACTCAGTTATATTGGCTTGTGTTTCTAATATGTTGTTAAATATGCACATATTTTTATATTAAAATAAATATATGTTAATAATAATAATAATAATAATAATAATAATAATAATAATAATAATAATAATAATAGTTATAATAATAGTTATATTAAAATCTCCGAAATTTAAATAATAAATGAGTGTGATGTAACAAATGTTAAATGTTAATTTAATATCGAAAAATATAAAATTCAGAATAGGACAAAAAAAGTGTTTGAAAAAGTATAGAAACTATTAGGTGTGCAATCAATTAAATGCAACCAGCGTAAGACTTCTACTTTAATATTCAGATATATTTATTAGCTTGTTTTGCAGTATACAATACACAAGTTCTACCACTAAAAAGGCGGCTTATATGGATACTGATAAGATTTTATTGTATGCCTCTGTTTTTGTAATGATGGGGCTGTCCGACGCAGCCATTCCAGTTTTACCGGAACTTGCGGCTGCTGACCACATACACTACGGTCCAATTGCATCGAGTTTACTTTTTTCCTCATATTTTTTAGGAGCACTTGTCACAATGCTTCCATTTGGAATCTTAGCTGTTAGGTACGGTAACCTTCGATTCATATTTCTGGGAGTATTTCTGACTGTAATATCAGGATCGTTAATAATGCTATCAAACAATATGTGGATAATCTCTATCGCACGATTTATAGAGGGTTCGGCATGTGGTGCGTTTTTTCCAGCAGCATTTTCAATGCTTTCTGAGTTTAAGAACAGGAACCGATGCATGGGTGAATTTACATTTTTATTGAACGCCGGACTTGCAACAGGTGTAGCTATCTCAGGACTTTTGGCAAAGAACAATATTAAAAGTGGAATACTGATATTCACAATTGCTTCAGGCATTGTCTTGGCACTGGCTTTGCCTAAATTTGTGCATGCAAAACCGTTAATCACTAAACATTCACGCCCCAAACAGTTACATGGGAATATAAGGGAAGAGATATCGATCGAAATCAAAAAAACAATTTCCACATTGTTTGATAGTCGTTTTATCAATATCTGGATACTTTCGTTTATTCTCTTCGGATCGACCGGTGTCCTTGTAGCCTTTTATCCGGATTACAGCGCAGGCATACTGACAAAAACAGAACTTGGTGCCACCATAGCCGGTTTATACGTAAGCGCAATGATCACATCCCTCGTAGTAAGCAGGTCATTTATCGGATATAATACAATGATACGTGCCGGAATGGGAATTTCAGCCATTGGTGCTTTAATTGCAATACAACACCCCCTACCGGGATTTATCATACTTGGCGCGGGTTCAGGTGTTGCAATGGTCGGACTGCCCATTGCAGCATCCCATATGGATGCCGATCGGGGTCTTGCAATGGGTTTATTTAATACATGCACTTACGGTGGACTTGCAATTATGCCACTTATAACTGGTGCATTCATCGGGCAGTTTGGTTTTGAGTTGATCTTTTATGCCAACGCACTTATATTAGGGGCATCTGTGTTATTGCGAAAGTAGATATTGTATTCACTATTGCATAAGGATATTTGGTTTAGCCCGCAAATATCTGCGATACGATTTTCGTATTTCTTTACTATTTTTAAACCTTAGCCACGATAAATCGATTATTTTATCAAGCATGCATATAATTTAGATTACATGTGAGTGAATATAAGATCAAGATCCATGACATGCCGCAAGAGGAACGTCCACGTGAGAGGCTGATCAAATACGGTGCAGAGAGTCTCTCAAATACGGAACTTCTGGCGATAATCCTGCGAACAGGGTCAAAGAAAGAAAATGTCTTGACCATGTCCACCCGCATCCTTTCTGAATACAATCTAAAGCAATTGAGCCAGGCAAATGTCGCAAAACTGATGGAAATACATGGAATTGGAGATGCAAAAGCGTCCCAGATCGCTGCCATGTTTGAACTTGCAAGGAAACTTGAGGCTTTTACTGATGAGCCCAAACGAAAGATCAAGTCACCTGCTGATGTATATTCTTTACTATATCCAAAAATGCGTGAGCAGAAAAAGGAAAAACTGACTGCACTCTACCTGGATACAAAGAACCAGATCCTGCGGGAAGAAGTTATCTCGATCGGCACACTGAATGCTAATATCGTGCACCCGCGGGAGGTATTTAAATCCGCGCTCCTTGAATCATCCGCATCCGTGATACTGGCACATAATCACCCGTCCGGTGACCCGACACCAAGCAAAGAGGACATCGCGGTCACAGAAAAACTGATGGAGGGCGGCAAACTCCTCGGAATAGATGTACTTGACCATGTAATAATAGGAGATGGACGATATGTCAGTCTCAAGGACGAAGGTCTGGTCAGGTGAAGTGAAAAATCGCGCAATTCAACAAAACACTTAAACACTTTCACATAGAACAGGAACAAGATGAGAGAAGTAAAACTTAATGATCCTTATACGATACCGTACAAAGGAATATACGCTGTATGTGATTCCAAAAATGAATACGCAGAGATCATAGAGCACACGAATTGTTATAGCGGTGCTGCATGGTCAAGGCACCATTATTCCCATGCACCGCTTGTCCTGCAGACCAGGGCAATCGGGGATATGCTCAGGTATCTTGTGAAAATCGGCACATCCGAACTTAAACTTGAGGCTTCTACCGCAGCAGCAGGCATTGAATCTGTACTTGTGGAAGATAATGAGGTCAAGATAACCTATGCAGGACTTGGGGGAGGTGGCATAGGTGCAACAAAATGCAGAGCAATTGCCAATGGCGTGCTACGGGCTGATATGACCGAATCCGGGGGAGGACGTGCTGCAAAAGGAACAATAGTAGTTCCAAGGCGTGAGCGCGTGTTGATCGGTATTGATGACACTGATACCAAAGAAGAAGGTGCGACATGGTCACTGACCCATAACATCGCAAGCCAGCTTAGTTGTGATGATTCGGTATACCTATCACATTCACTTGTGCAACTTTTTCCTGTTGCTGCAAAAACACAAAATTGTGTATCCACAGTGCTTGAATTCGGATGCGTGAGCAATGATGCCAGGGAAGAACTCCTGCAGGAGATCGCTGAAGCGCTCTTAAAATACAGTGTTTCCGATGAAACAGGAATGGTCGTTCTTTCGAATTTTGAAGCAAACAATGTTTATGAATACAGCAAGAAGTGTAGGAATGGTGAACTGACCCTTGATTTCGCCATACAGTATGCAGAAGACCACGGGGTTGGAATATGGCTTGATGGTAATGGGGTCATTGGTGCTCTTGCTGCCCTGCCATGGTTTGCACGCCCTGATGAATCCATCAAGCGAGATGCAGAATTACTGTGACAATAACAATAATTAGTATATGATATTATACTGGCAATGTTCAATGGCAACGCAAATGACACCAACGATTCGCACAACAGGACTTGAAGCACTATATCTTGCAGCTGTTGACAGCAATGTTTCGCTTGTCACAGCCGTTGCCGGTTATCCAATCACCAGGGTAATGGATCGGTTTCTGGAAAACAACACGGATACGGGTATCGATGCAAAATGGACGTCAAATGAAAAAGTTGCGCTGGAGAGTGCATTGGGTGCATCAGTATCGGGTCGGCGCGCACTTGTGCTCACAAAACACGTTGGCATGAATGTGTTATCAGATCCTTTAGTAACGTCCGTGACACACACAATCGGCGCGGGATTGGTCATCTTTGCGGGCGACGACCCGGGTGTTATCGCTTCCCAGAATGAACAGGATTCCAGATGGTATGGAGAGATTGCTGAAGTTGCTGTTTATGATCCATCAACACCTCAGGATGCATACAGCGCAGTTATGAGGGCATTTGAACTTTCAGAGCAGGTCAGTGCACCTGTTATCGTCAGGATCACGCATAGGTTGGAGATCAGTGAAGGTTCGCTTTATAGAATAAAGAAAGCGCAGCACGATACCCGCAAAATTGTTTTCGATAGGTCAATATGGGCAATTACGATGCGCGGAAAGCATGAAAAGTTGCATCTTGAATCATATCCGGAACTTGTGGAAGAAACGGAACATACACCTTTGAACAAGCTTACAATGGGGTCTAAAGATGAAAGTGGGCATGGGAATATTTATGGGGATGGGAATGTTGGCATCATTTCATCAGGCTATCCTTCCGCGCTGGTCACTGGAGTAATGGATAAATGCACTGGAATTTCACATCTTGAACTGACGATGGTAAATCCGATCCCATTTAAGGCAGTGCGTGAATTTGTGAAATTGCACAAACGTATTCTTATTGTAGAGGAAACTGAAAGTTTTATTGAATCTCACCTTTGTGTGCTTGACAACGTATTTGGCAAAATAACGGGACATATTCCATATGGGCAGGTCAATGTCAGGCATATTGAATACGCACTTGACCATATTAATGAAGATACAATTAACAGGCATACCGATATCCAGACAATTGCCAGCAGGGGTACGCGCTCAATATGTGATGATTGCCCATACATGCCACTGTATCATATCCTGCATGATCTTGATGTAATGGTCGCAGGCGACCTTGGTTGTTCGGTGCGCAGTGCTCCTGCGCCACTAGAAGCTGTGGATACGGGTTTTGCCCTTGGTTCATCCATAGCGGTTGCATGCGGATTTGAGGAGAAAGGAATTGCAGTTATAGGGGATTTTGGCCTGGCGCATTCGGGGATCGTCGGGCTTATCAATGCCGTACACTGTGGATTTGACGTGGTAGTTATCGTGCTTCAGAATCGGATTGCTGCAATGACAGGCGGGCAGGATGTTCCTGACCTGACCGATGTTGTGCGGGCATGGGTTGCGGATGTAACGATCTTTAGTATTGAAATGGGCATGGATGATGGAGAAAATGAATATGGGGATAGTTTACTGGACATAATACAGGGGAAAATGGAAAAGCGCGGGGTCTCAGTTATTTTTATTCGGGGGAAGTGCAGGAAACATTGATAGGACGATTGGCGCTGCTCACTTGAATTATTAAAAAAACAGTTAGGGCAATACAGGAATCGTATCTTAAATTTATATACTTGTTTAGGTAGTTTTGATGCCGGGACAATGCGCCGTAGGCAGTGCATCCCCCATCACTGATGAAATTAGTATATATGAACAAAGTGAATTATCATAGTAACATGCGAAATTTACTTGTTGTATATGTTCAATAGGATTATGTAGTCCGAATAAATCCAAACGTAGGGAGGACTTTCTCATTGTATATGATAAATAGGATTATGCAGTCCGAGTAAATCCAAGCATAGCGAGGATTTTCTCGACCAGTGATGTGAGAAATTGTCGTCTGCGGTGGTATTGTTATGCAGGATCTTGCAATATAGAATATGCATCGATATTTTATCGAAACCACCTATACAAATACCTCTGCTTTACTCTCAATCTACATTTATAACTGTAATTTGTCGAACAATTTGCCCTCTCCCCTATAAGCCAGGGTTGACGTATGCTTGAGATACTCGTTAAGCATCATCGGAAATGTATTTGCAGGCACATAACGGACTCCCATTTGTTCAGCCCATTTCTGTATCCCAAAATCGTTTGCAACAACAGCCGCATCGAGTTCCTTCGCAAGCAACAGAACATCAATATCCGGGGCACTATCTAAAATACCATAGCGAAGGGCATTGCGGTATTTGTTACGGAACTTTCCCACGATCTTGCCGATGACCTCGCGTTCAATGTTTTCTTCGATCTCGTGTTTATTCTTTGCCCCGGATGTAAGGAACAAACACTCGGTAGCGGCTTCCAATATAGCATCTTCTGCCACGTTCATTCCCTTATTGATACGCTCGCGCATGTGGGATACATATTCATGGAACATTAGTGATGAGACCATAACACTGTATCTGTCCGGTGTTTTTTTTACAAGCCATGTATCGATCTTTGCTAATACATCACTGTCACATCCATTGTTTTTGGCAAAATCATGCAGTTCATCGTATACAGATGGGAACGGGACATAGCAACTAATGCCAAGTTGTAGGCGAGAGTCTGCTATCAGTTCAAGCATTCCGCGCATTCCGTCACACAAAGTAGAAAAACCCATGTTTTCCCGTACCTGTATATCGGTCAGTGCAGTGGTATCAATAATAAATCTTTGTCGCAACATGGTTTTGCTCGCTGGCACATATTAAAGATTTAAAGATATAGATTATATATAGGTCAACCCAAGATACTTTTTATTATTTTCCGGTCACACTTATTGACCAGTTCTGTTAACCGCGAACACACTCACCTCCTATGGAGTTGAATGCCTGCTACGCCTGCAAGGCGTGCAGGTAACGCAGATAACCGCGGATAATGCATGTGAAATCTGCGTTCATCTACGGTTCATTATAATTCAAGCCAGAAGAAATTAAAAAGTCTCCAACCCAAACGATTACAAATTTATCCACACTACATTATTATCATATTATGTTAAAGTAGTTTTGCTTTTATGACTTAAACTCCAATTTTTTTAAACATCATTGCAATCATCCTGTTGATACCAAGTTCCTTTTGCAGCAATCCCATGTCATCAACTGCTCCAGCCTTCGCAGGAGGGACTGCTTTGACATCACCTTTTACGTATATGTTGCCGCCTTTCATATTAGCACCCAGGTATCCCTGCGCTTTTCCGCCAATTACCAGTTCGCCTTTTCGCATGTCAGTACCCGCAAACTCTCCTGTGCTCCCCATAATAACTACACGGCCCCCATTTAGCAGGACGCCTGCATTCATGCCACTGTTGCCTTCAACGACCACTTTTCCTTTCTGCATCAGGATACCGGTACTGAGGTCAACATCACCTGATATGACAACCGTTGCATCCACATCAAGACGGGCACCCACAGTATCACGTAATATTCCATCACCGAGTATGAGGGTTTTGCCATCAAATGTGTTTTTCGTATCCGCAAACCCGATATCGGTATTCCCACTCCGCAAAATTTCGGTTATTGATACGTATTTCCTGTATCCATATTTTTCAGATACAACCTCAACGATATTTCCCATGGGCTCAGCGATCGTGCCGCTTACGTATATAATACCGCTTACCATGCTGATCCCGGCTCTTGTACCTATACTACCGTCAACGAACACACAGCCTACATCAAGTGTTTTTCCCCCACCTCCAAAATAGGCGAGGTCAACTCCAAGACCGGATGCAAACCGTTTTCCAACAGAATTTGATATATGAATATCATCGCCACCGGAAAGGGTTTCTACAAGCTGGTGGTAGGTATATTTAGAACCTACCTGATCGGGAATTGGTGCATCGGGATCAAGGTCTTCACCTTTATGCTGCCAGATGAAATTATACGTGAAATCACAGATACAATCTACAGGGGAAGTAAGTTTAAGTTGCATAGACAATCTATTAAATGATTTTCTAATAAATGTATCGTATTTGTTTAGCGATTTTTGACGCCGAGCAATACGCCGGAGGCGCGCATTTCCAAACCACTGGCGCGAACGATGACGTTTTCTCGTTGTATATAATCTATAAGATTATGTAGTCCGAGTTAATCCGACCGCAGGGAGGATTTTCTCGTTTCTACCTGCAGCAATTGTAATTGATATTACATGACTTTCGGGCAAACTGGTTTTACTGCCATCTTAACCCCACCCAGTTATATAAGAGAACATACATAAGTATACCTGATGCAGGATGATAACCGAATTGCAGAAATTCTAAGCACCATTAAAATAATTGAAGATTCGAACCTCTCCGTTAGAGAATATTTTGATCAAAACATAGTTCCATTCACGCGACCACAATACTACATCTATCGTAAAACACTCCGCCAATACGGTGAAGAAGGACTTCATGATAAAAGAACAGCTGGAAACAACACGAAACTAACACAGCGTATAAAAGATTATATCATCCCCATCGTCACCGAGAACAGGAGCATATCTTCATCACAACTGCAGATCAAGATTCAGAACCAGTTTGGCACAAATATCTCCCTATCCAATTTGAATAACTTCAGGGCATCTACCTCATTAACAAGATTACCACCTCCTCCTAAAAAAGAATGCAAACAGCAGAAATCCGGAGGAGGCGAGATATTAACCGCTTTATCCTTTTTTACCCACATAATCGACATATACACCCAGACAATAATAGAGCGAATGAACGAAGTTCGAGAATCTCCCTTATTTAAACAGAACGAAAATATCCCACAAGACAATCAGGATTACCGTCAGCAGGGTAAATTCACCAACGAATACAATCAATTAAAATCGGTAAGAGAAAACCGTTTCAAATCTATCGATGACAAGATCCTGACAAAGAATTTATCCACCATGAACATCTTCAAAATGTCTGAAAAAACAATTTTTCGCTACAATCTGGCTTTGCTTTGTTTACCACTCGTTACATCTAATGGAAAATCAAGCAGGGTGAACCGTGTAAAAGGAAACGATTTAGCATTTCTTTGTGGACAAAATTACAAAGATGCATCGCTTGAGAGATACCTTCAGGAACTGAAATATCTCAAAATATCTGACAAATTGATTGCCGCAACAGCGAAATTCTGGCAGGATTTCTGGCAAAATGAATTAGGGGAGGAAACGTATCTTGTATGTTACTATATTGACGGCAATACCAGACCATTGTGGTCATCAAACAGGTGCTACAAAGGTAGAGTAACAATGCTTGGTCGTGTTATGAACTGTCTTGAAAACGTGTTTATTCATGATGGCAGGGGACATCCACTATATTTCCAGACTTTTCACGGACACGCCGATCTTGGCAAACATGCATTAGGTATGCTCACGAAATTGACAAAACTTTTAGATAGTCCGGAGGCTCATGCTTCTGTGAAGAGGATACTGGTATTTGATGGTGGAGGCAATGGTGTGAAAACGCTTAGGGCTTTTGACGACAGTGATGAATATTATCTCACCATCCTTGATGATAATCAAGTAAAGGAGAGAAAGATCAAACACATCCGACCGGAAACAGAATATAAATATGGAACTGCCAGCCTTGTTGACTGTCGAATTGAGTTAATTGATTCATTAGAGAAAGACTACATAGGGATTTCCCAATAAATAATTTACCCAAATATGGGGTTTATAGTTACATCCCACTTTGGTAAATTTTCCAATCTT
>DQIP01000148.1 GCA_020793565.1 Candidatus Methanovorans sp. | reverse complement strand
ACACAGTTTTTATAAAAGATTACAGGGTAAATTTGACAAACTACACCTTTCAATACTGTGAACATGGGCCTTGGGACAATATTATTAGATCTGCCCAAATTTGCTTAAAACAACCTCATCCTCATCCAACAAAATTATATCTCTAATATAATACTTCGCGTTATACTCTTTTAAGAAATCAATCACTTTTTCAGTAACATCCTTTGTGACAATAATGACTCCTCCAATAAGTTTTATGTGGGGTATATTGTCTAACAAACCATGCCTTCTGTATTGATATTTACCTCCATGGGAGCTTGTATTCTGCCCATAGAATTTTTTACAGAATTGATTGATGGATTTTTGTTCTGTTTTTTCTTTGAACCTAAATACGATAATATTACCTAGCATTGTGGGTAATAATACCCATAAATATATAAACCTAGTGGTCTATTAATCCATATGCCCCAAAAACACGTTGGAGAAGAACTGAGGGATCTCATTAAGAACGTTCGAGATGGCACTTTTGAATATGAGAGTAGAGATAAATCTGAAATCAATTGGGCCAAATATGATTATGCTCAGATCAAAGAGATGGCAGACTACCTGAACAATATAAGGGATATTGTCAACGAAGCCGACAATCGAATAAAAAGTAGAACAATTTCCGAAAAACGTGGCCCAGGAAAACCGGAAACGAATCCTGCAGACATCACAAAATTGCTTTTATTGCAGACATACACAGAATCACCGAATAGAGTAGCTGAAGGATTGTTATTTTTATTTCAAGAAAAATTAGGCATAAGCCAACACTTTTCTTACAAAACAATCGAAAGGGGTTTTGATCGGGAAAAAGTGAATATCATTTTGGATGAAGTCGTTGCAATAACCAATGAATGTGTTAAAGATGACGAGAAAGACGCTTCATTTGATGGAACCGGTTTCAGTGCTTCCAACAAGGTAAATTATGCGGACAAACGACAAAAGCAGAATTCAAAAAAAAGTCGGACGAAAGCACAGCCTGCAAAGGATGACGATAGCCATGATAGTTTTCCGGTGACAAATGCAACTTCGAATAAGGGATTTTCATATTGCGTAATGGGTATTGGGGTCAAGTACAAACTGATTTCAGGAATGACCATTTGTGCTAATCATTCTATAGGGGAAACAACAATGTTTCCCGATGCCTATTACCAGACGCTAAAAAGTTATCCGAATTTGGAGAATGTCCTTGGAGATGGAATATATTCTGCTCGTTGGATTACGGATCTTGTGGCGAAAAGCAATGTCACCCCATTCTTTTTGCCAAAAAGTAATGTGACTTTCCAAAGCAAAGGGTTTGCGGGATGGTATGATATGCTCTTCTCGCTATGGAATGATCCTCAAATGTGGTTAGAACAATATCATATGCGGTCAATATCAGAGACAGTGAATTCGATGGTTAAGTGTCGATTTGGGGCGACCATAAGGAAAAAGCTTGATCCCAGAAAAGCAACTGAAACAAAGTTGAAACTTGTTGCTCATGATATCAGAAGAATTGGCTACATTGAGATTTTAGATGGCATAAGACCTCATTGGCCAAGAAATGTGGGTTAGAGGAATATTGTCCCAAGGCCGGTTGTGGGTTTGGTGGCAGTGGAATGCGCGCCTACGGCGGGAACTGATGCCACGTTTTCTTAACTTCCAGTCAATTGTTGTGCCACTATCTATTTATGAACTATTCAATCTACCGACAACGTTTATGCATAGCTGAATAGTTACCAAATTAGTAAGTAATAAGGTTTTTGATCTCAAAATCCCAGAATATCATCCATTGTATAGATGCCGGGTTTTGCATTGCAAATCCATGCAGCCGCTTTCACTGCACCACCTGCAAATGCCTGTCGCGAATGCGCCTGGTGTTTAATCTCAATGCGTTCGCCATTTCCTGCGAACAGGACAGTATGATCACCAACAATATCGCCGCCGCGAACAGCGTGTATCCCTATCTCCTTGCCGCGTGGTGCAAGACCGTTTCGCCCATATACGTATTCTTTGCCGCGAAGTGTTTCGCTTATCACGTCTGCCGCTTTTATGGCAGTGCCGCTTGGAGCGTCTTTTTTCTGGTTGTGGTGGGCTTCTATGATCTCGATATCATAATCGGAAAGTGATCTTGCTGCTTCTTTCAATATGTTGAAAAATACATTGACACCAACTGAATAATTTGGTGATATGACTGCTGAAACGTTGTTCTTTAGAATTGCGTTATCGATCTCAGTTCTCTGCTGTTCTGAAAATCCTGTTGTGCCTATAATCAGGTTCACACCGCATTCGGCTACTGCGGGTGCATTGATAACTGTTGCAGGTGCAATTGTAAAATCGATCAGGACATCTGTGTTCGTTTCGGTCAACACCGCTTTGATGTCATTTGCATCCGATACGACAACACCCAAGGCCCCGATGTGCGCCATCTCTCCGGCATCTTTTCCGATATTGTTTATGTCAAAAGCAGCCGAAAGTTGCATATTGTCGGTCTTTACGATATTCTCAATGATCATACCGCCCATGCGACCGCATGCGCCTGTTACTGCTACATTGATGCTATCGTTAACCATTTAATGCACCTATATTTTTTAGTGCATCTATAAGTATCCGTTCATTATCGCTGCTAATTGGTGCAAGGGGTAACCTTAGAGGTCCGCTTGCGAGTCCGATTAATCCAGCAGCACATTTTACAGGAATTGGATTAGTTTCATTGAACAGCGCACGTATAAGCGGTGCGAGTTCATAGTGGATATTTCTCGCTGTTGATATATCGCCATTCCTGATAGCATCATATAGATCTACCATTTTTTGGGGGACAATATTCGCAACAACCGATATCACTGCACTGCCTCCAAGTGTGATAATTGGGAGTGTAAGTCCATCATCACCTGAGATGATTGAAAAATCCTCGTCAGCCGTATTTTCGATTATCTGGCTGACCTTGTCGAGATTTCCGCTCGCTTCCTTAATACCCACGATATTATCGACTTTTGAAAGTTCAAAAATAACTTCAAGCGGCATGTCCTGACTCGTGCGGGTGGGAACGTTGTATAAAAGTAAAGGAATGTCCACCGATTCGGCAATTGTTTTGAAGTGCTTGATCAGTCCTGCATTGTTGGGCTTGTTATAATATGGTGATATAAGGAGCGCTCCGTCCACTCCTGCGTCATCTGCATATTTCGTAAGCTCTACCGCTTCTGCAGTATTATTTGAACCTGTACCAACCACAACAGGAACATTTGCACAATCAACTGAAATATCGATCAGTTGCTCATGCTCGGCTGTAGAAAGAGTTGCGGATTCCCCTGTTGTTCCACAGGGTACAATGCCTGAGATGCCACCTGCCTCTACAAAACTGACGTTTTCCCGGAATCCGTTTTTGTCAATAGAGCCGTCTCTTTTAAAAGGAGTGATCAGCGCCGGTAAAACCCCTTTGAACATTGTATCTCCGCCTTTATATTATTATTCTGGGCGAACGTGTGTTATCTTTCGTGTGACATATCCTGCGACACGATTTCTGATAACCTTGCTCTCAATATCGGTGTATTTGGTGACAAGATGCTTGTTCTCATCAAAATCTTTTGTGAATACACCTTCATATTTCTCTAATAAGCGAAATGATATGTTCTTGATATTTTTCTGTCTAATATTTCCCATGTATTGATCTCCAAAATTAATCTGATAATTTTATTATGATTATAACGATATATTTAGGTAACCGCTTATTGATAACCTTTCCATTTATACTTTTGGATTGAAAGATTATTGTCGGTTCGATCTTATGTTTCATTCCTATTCTTATACTTCATCCGATCCATGATAGTCAGTTTTTCCAAGAAATCGGTCCATTGCAGCCGTGTCCCTAAAAACATCCTCCCTGATACCCTTACGGTTGATGTAAAGACCTATGAGTACAATGAGCAAACCAAGATTCGGGTTGGCACCGACAAAGAATGTGCCAAGCAGTACAACGGTTGAAGCCGCCAGTCCTCTTAGTGCTCCTTTTCTGTATGAAACAAGGCGCGTACGCTTGAATATACGAATGTCGCGCAAGGTCAGGAATAAAACGACTATGTATGCTGCTATTGCTAATTGCTGGTACATATTGTTATCACGCTTTTCTTTATTGTATATATTTTATAAATATATAGTGCGAGTAAATTCAAGCGGAGTGAGAATTTTCTCGGTTAGTATAAGGGTATTCGATGGTCTTCACGGTTAAATCATTTTGGGCTGGATGGTTAATGATTTCAACAAAGGCGTTGAAATAACAAGCAATGACTCAGTCCACAACATCCAAAACTCGCATCATATTCCATGCAGATATGGATAGTTTCTACTCATCAGTTGAAGTGCGTGAGAATCCTCAACTAAAAGGACAGCCCGTTGTGGTTGGTTCCGATCCAAAGAACGGTACGGGTAGGGGTGTCGTCAGTACATGTTCTTATGAAGCCAGGGAATTCGGCATACGTTCGGGGATGCCGATCTCAAAAGCGTACAAACTGTGTCCTGATGCAGTATATCTTCGGGTGAACATGAAACTTTACAAAGATGTATCACATCGAATTATGGATGTCATGCGGGGATTCACGGATATGTTCCAGCAGGTGAGTGTGGATGAGGCATATCTTGATGTCAGTGATCATGTGAAAGATTGTGTTGTGGCATCCCGACTTGCACAAAACATAAAAGATGAGATACTTTTACGTGAGGGAATTACCTGCTCGATCGGTGTTGCTCCGAACAAATTGGTTGCAAAGATTGCATCTGATTTCCAAAAACCTGATGGATTGACTGTTGTGAAGCCAGAGGATGTGGTGGATTTTCTAACTCCTCTGCCGGTTTCCAGAATCCCTGGTGTTGGAAAGAAAACCACTGATATATTACTGGGTATGGATATAAAGACAATATGGGATCTGGCTGCGTGTGATGTTCAGTTGTTGATCGAGAGGTTCGGCAAATATGGTATAAAGATGCACCAGATGGCAAGAGGCATCGATCATGGGGAAGTGGTGGAGCGCGGAGATGTTAAATCCATCAGTAAAGAAGACACGTTCGATGAGGATACGGCAGATCCATATGTCATAGAACAGGTGCTGGACTCACTTGCAGAGAGTGTACATGTATCCCTGATGAAAAAGAAGTTTTTGTTCAAAACGATCACACTTAAGGTACGTTTTGAGGATTTTTCTACATATACAAGGGCAAGGTCGCTCAGGGTGTATTCAACAGATCTTGAAACTATAAAGATAATTGCAAAAGACCTGATGCGCGAATTTATGGGGAAAAGGAGATTTCGGCTTCTTGGTGTTGGAGTGTCGAATTTTGAGACGATAGATGTGAGGCAAAAGTTGATCACAGATTTTTTGTGACCATTTCCAACATGTTAAGGTCAATAATTTGTATTTTTAATCTTTACCCCCTCATGTACTGTCAAGTAAGTTACTTTACTATACGTCAGACAATTGGTGCGTTGCAAAAACTCATCAAAATAATGACCCAATATCCACAAAACCCAGAAGGTAGAGCAAAGCGATTAATATTGGCTGATGGATGAGATATATTAGCAATGATCTTCTGCCAAGCATGCAGAACAACTGTATTGGTAAAAACCCGGTGTGGTTTTTGATGGCAATTTTTCGCGTGCGATTCGGATACAATGAATTACCGGCAAATATGCCGATCAGTATTATGCCAAACCATGGAAGGATCGGGAAATAGTCGAGAGTATAGAAGCCATATGGTTTTAGTCCGAGCCATAACAACCAGGAGAAATCAAAAACAAGGTCGCCTAAATACAATCCTGTAAGTATGATGCCTGCACCTATCAGCAGGTTGTAGGTGCGCAGTCCCAAAAATGGATATGAGAGTATAATCGATAATCCGATGAAGTGAAGTATTCCAAAAACAATAACGCCATCTTTCAAAAATAGCCATGTGATGAGAGTTATGGCAAGCCCCCATGAAAATATCTTCCCGCCTCTTTTTATGTATTTTTGGTACATCTCCGGTTTTGACATATTCATTTCAATTGCTCTTGAGTAGCTGAGGGTCAGGGATATTCCGACCACAAAAATGAACATCATGGCAGATGCGCGCCCCACATAGGACCATAGACCTGAATTGAGATCGAAGTTATAGCCTCCGAAGTAATTGAAGTCATACAAGGTATGGAAAATAATCATAAGGAGTATCGCAATTCCACGCAGGAGGTCAATTTCCCAGAAACGTTTGTCTGCAAACTTATCCATCAGATTCTCCTATATGTAGTTGTTTCAAGCCACACAAGATATATAGATGGTACGAACTAAATAAAAATAATATGATACGATTTGAACAGGAACTCATCGAGTTTTTTGAAACTAAAGATAGTGTAACTCTTGCATATTTGTTCGGATCAACCGTCAGAGGGGATGCAAATCAGTTAAGTGACGTGGATATTGCTGTCAAGTTTGATGAAAGTTTGTCAAAAAAAGATGTATTTGGTGCGGAATTGAGCCTCATCAGCGAACTTACCGGTATCCTCAAAACAGACAAGGTTGATCTGGTCGTGATGAACGATGCACCTCTTCTTTTAAATTATAACATCATCAAGAACGGCAAAATTTTGAAATCCGATGAATCAATACGCATCCAATTCGAAACGATGACCTTATCGACATATCTGGATGAAAAGCACTATATTGAGCAGCATACGAATAATATCCTCAATAGGGTTGCACAGAGTGGATTTGCATGAGTGATGAGATTGCTTCTAAACTGGAACTTCTTGAGGAGTATGTGTCATATTTAAGGGAGTATCAGTATTACGATATGGAAGACATGATGTCTGATCATACATTGAAGGGTGCAGTAGAACGGTATATAGAAGTTGCACTGGAATGTATGATCGATATCGGTGAGATGATAATTTCAAGGGAAAAACTAAAGCGGCCCGACACGTATAGAGATGTTTTTCTCGTTCTTGGTGAACACGGAATACTACCTGAAAAATTTGCAATAAATCTGGCACCTGCGGCAGGATTTCGAAATGTTCTTGTACATATGTACTCAAAAATTGATGTTGAAAAACTTCATTATTATCTGGAAAATAACTTAGAAGATATCGAACAGTTTGGGAAACATATAGCACAATATCTAATCAAGCCTTAGATTAACTTGTAGCAAAAAAGTGGTTAGAATATATACTAAATCACTTATTCTTCTTATCTTTCTTAAATACCGATGCCAAATCTACAGCATACGTTCCATCCTGCTTGATCGCCATCACGATCTCCTTTCGTTCAAGAAGTGAATCAAGATTTAGTTCATAGGAGCCGGGACCAAGGATCCGGACGGATTCTACACGCTCGCCATCATCTTCTGTCACACTGCGTTCCTGATGGTCGATACCGAGTATCTCATCAATTTCCCTAATGAATTTCTCAGCAGGAACATGCTCGGAAGTTGTTGCATCCTCTGTGTTTTTTTTGGTTTCATCGATGATATCGGAAACAATTGTGTCCTCTGAGTCCTCATCCTTAGTTGAGGGGGCAGGCTCCATGCTGCCAACATAAAGGAACTTATTCCAGCCGCAGTTTGGGCAGCCGTCCAATATTACGGAAGCTCCGTCTTCAAAAACGCTTTCACATCTGGTACATTTGTGTGGCATCGATTCACCGATCTTTACTATGGGCTGTGGTGTATTTAAGTATTTACGATTCCGAAGACGGTCTTTGTTCAATCGACAAGATACTTGCCGATGAGTGGGTCAAGTCTCTGCTTTGTCTCATAAGGGATCATGCTCTGCACTGTTGTGATGGCACCCGCTAGTGCATCTTTGCAAATGCAATCCTGCGCTGGTGACACCTTTTCGATCGTAGCCGTAATGATGTCTTTGACAGCTGCTTCGTTCTTCATCGCATTTTCAATAACCTTCTCAATGGTTACGTCTTCTTCATGCCACACATCATAATCTGTGACCGTGGCGATCATGGAGTAGCACATTTCTGCTTCGCGTGCGAGTTTCGCTTCGGGTATGGCAGTCATGCCGATGATATCAAAACCAAGTGATTTATACACGCGCGATTCTGCCCGTGTTGAAAATTGGGGACCTTCCATGCATACGTATGTTCCGCCATTGTGGACGTTGTAGCCTTTTTCTTTCGTGATGTCAAGTATGGTCTTTGACAGGGCAGGGCAGAACGGGTCGGCAAAACCCATGTGTACTACTATGCCGTCTTCAAAGAAGGTACTTGGTCTTGATCTTGTACGGTCATATATCTGGTCAGGTATGACGATGTCAAGAGGTGCGAGTTCCTGCTTCAAACTGCCGACCGCAGATGCTGCGATTATGCGTTTGACACCAAGTTTCTTGAGTGCAAAGATGTTTGCCCGTGAGTTTAGTAGGGATGGTGATATCCTGTGCCCGATCCCATGCCGTGGCAGGAAGCAAATGGTCTTGTCGCCGTGTTCACCGATCGTGATATTGTCGGACGGTGGTCCAAATGGTGTATCCACATTAACTTCCCTCACGTCATCGAGCAGACTGACATCGTATATTCCACTGCCACCGATTATTGCAATATCTACATTTTCGTTCATTTAGATTCCCCACGTTCTATGCAAGTTTCCATAACTTTTTTCCGTCTTTTATCAGCGATGTGAGCTTGCCGGTGCGCTCCATTTCTTCAAGCACTTCCAACATGCGCCCGGGTTGTGCGATCTCAAATGATATCGAATCGAGTGAGTGGTATGTATATAGACCATGTTTTATGGCAGGAATGTCCCATGCATCTTTTTTCTCTTTAACCATAAGGCTTGAGATGATATCCATCATGTCCTCGATGAAGTTCCAGG
>DQIP01000149.1 GCA_020793565.1 Candidatus Methanovorans sp. | reverse complement strand
TTTCGTTGTTTCGAAATCAGAAGCACATACAGGCGTGACGTGAAAAGTTCAGCGAATATATCTGGTGGGTAAATTATTTATTGGGAAATCCCTAAGTACAAATATAAGTACAAAAGCACAAAAAATCATGCCGCAACTATAAACCCTGAACCTCACCAAAATTTTCAACAACTCTTTCATTCTGTTTCCTGGTGCCAACCGTAACCCTTACAAGCGAGTCACCTGCACCAAGGAAAGATGTGCAATCCCGGACAATTATCCCTTTTCGAAGCAAACTTTCACACACATCCCGCGCTTTTAGCGGTGCTACATCCACCATCACAAAATTCGCCTGCGAATCATACACCTCAAACGGAATGTGTTCCTTCAGGAACTCCCGTCCTTCCCGCACAAGTTCAATGCTCTTAGTTAAGTGCTCCGTATCCGAAAGCGCACTCGTACCCGCAGCTATCGCTGCTACACTCACATTAAATGGCGTCGCGACTCTCATATATTCTGATTTCAGCCATTGCGGCATGATCCCGTATCCAATTCGCAAACCTGCCAGGCCAAAGGCCTTTGAAAAAGTTCTTCCGACTATTATGTTGTCATACTCATTCACAAGATGCACAAGACTGCTGTCCGCAAACTCCACATATGCCTCGTCAACAAACACAAGACCATGCGTAAACTCTGCAATCGCACGTACATCCTCCACTGGAACAAGATTTCCTGACGGATTGTTCGGGGAACACAAAAAGACCACTTTGGTACGTGAAGACTCCGCATCCTGCACAGCCTTGACATCCACAGCATAATCCACATTCCGCTCAACAAGCACAGGAACAGCACCATTCGCCCTCGCCGCAATCTCATAATATGAAAATGTCGGCATAGGTATGATCACCTCATCCCCGCGCGCGATAGTAAGACGCATCAAACCGTCTATCAAGCCATCCATTCCGGGCCCGGATGCAACAATATTGTGCGCAGGAAATCCGGTATGCCCGGACAGGGCATCCACTAATTCGCTCGCATCCGCCGATGGGTAGATATTCACCTGCGGCGCGTGTTCGATAAGCGCATCAACTGCCATCGGAGACGGGCCAAGCGGATTTTCATTCGAGCCCAACTTAATTACCGAATCCGGGTCAAGTCCATACGCACGCACGATATCTTCGATCGACTTTCCAGGCACGTATTCATTGATACTGGATATCTCTTTTTTGATCAGATCAAGCCTGCTCAATAACATCCACCACCATATCGATCTGTTCCTTTGTAATAACAAGCGGAGGCGCAATGCGTATCACCGAATCCGATGTGCAATTCAGCAGCACGCCATGCTCAAGTGCATAATCCACAATATCCGTACATTTTGTGTTCAACTCAACACCGATCATCAAACCTCGGCCGCGCACCTCAACCAGGTCATCGCGCCTAAGATTCCCAAGACGCGCCTTGAAATATGCCCCCATATCCTTTGAACGTTCGACAAGTTTCTCCTCGCGTATCGCCTCGATAGCACCAAGTGATGCCGCACATGCTAAGGGGCTTCCACCAAAAGTAGAGCCATGTTCGCTCTTGCCAAACGTAATATCATCCTTCGCAGCAATCGCACCCATCGGAAACCCACCCCCAAGTGCCTTTGCCATAGTCATAATATCTGGCACGACATCGAAATGCTCTTTGCAAAACCATTTACCGGTCCTGCCAAATCCAGTCTGCACCTCATCAAAGATCAGGAGGGTATCGGTATCATCACATACCTCGCGAACCGCTTTAAGGTAATCACCCGATGGAATGTTTATACCACCCTCGCCCTGGATCGGTTCAAGGATAACTGCCGCAGTATTCCCTGTAATTGCATCGGTGATAGATTCTGCATTATTGTAAGGTACGAATGTCACATCCCTGACCAATGGCTCAAAAGGAGTCCTGTACATTTCCTTGTGTGTTACACTTAGCGCACCCATCGTGCGCCCGTGGAATGAATTATCCGCTGCAACAAAATCAGTTTTCTTTGTCGTGATGCGAGCAAGTTTCATGGCTGCTTCAATAGCCTCAGTTCCTGAATTGCAAAAAAATACACGATCCATGTTACTCAGTGAAACCAATTGTTCGGCAAGGTTTGCCTGGATCCCTGTATAATACAGGTTTGAGACGTGGATCAATCGTTCAGCCTGTTGCTTTATTGCTTCCACAACGCGCGGATGGCAATGTCCGACATTGTTCACTGCAACGCCTGCAACACAATCAACATATTCCTTGCCATTTGTGTCAAAGACAACAGACCCACTGCCACTATCCAGTGCAATTGGTTGTCGTGTATATGTCTGCATCACATACTGCGCATCCTTATTCACAATCGATCCATAATCGATTGTTGTTTTAGAAAAAATATTCCCTGTCAAATTAACACCTGCAATTGCAATAAATGTAGTTGTGTCATCAAATTAGTATGTATTACTGGTTAAAGTATTCTGGCAATTTTTTCACTTGCCGATTTCATGTCATTAAGTATCAAAACAGGATCGCCTGCATTGTCCGCTAAAACCACCAACAGTGCTTTTGGACCCGCTTCCACCATAATAACGTATTTAGTTCCGGTTTCTACAATAATAGATTTAGGCATTTCATTGCTAAGCCGCATAGTAGTGGATTCGGCAGACATATAGAGGGTTGCCGTAAATGCTGCAAAAGCCTCATTGCTAAGTGTATCACTTCCTGTGGAAACCATAAGCAAACCATGTTTTGAAACAATTGCTGAAAGTTCCACACCACCGGTTGATTCAAGACCAGAGAGTATTTCGCCAGGCACCTGCTTTTTCATTAGCATTATAGCACGCCTCGTTTAGGAGATCGGAGTGCATAATATATGCAATAAATAAGCAATAATGTAAATACCTGAAACAGTGTTGTGAAAATAGTTTCTAACATGTCAAGATTTACTTGCACCAGATCGAGTGTTTGTGCAATGTTTACCAGTGAAACCGCTAAAAATAATATTCCGCCAATTGTCAAAAGAACGAAAAAGCGTTTAATCGTTTCAAATTGCACGAATAATCGAGATCTGATTACATCTGCATCCATAACCCTGAGTAGATTTGAAATTTGTATGAATAAAACTACAAGAAATAATCGTAAAACCATATCGATAATATCAAAAAACAGAGTATTCGTCATAGTTCACCTTTTCTTTTGAAAATATACATGATTATATTATTCAGTATCTACATTCTATTAAACTTCATATATGAATAATGATACATTATCCTCTTCATGATTATGAGATTCAAACATCCAATTCCATTAATTCGTGTTCACTAATTGTTTCGTCTTCATTGCGCTCAAATTCAATTCCCCGGGCAGCACGCATTATACCATCCACTCTTGCACTTTCATGTATACTGATTGAATCAGCATTGATCTCACCAAGAACGTGGCTACCTTCATTGATGTGCACCTTACCCCTTGAAATAAGGTTTCCATGTATCGTATTATTCTCACCGATCACTATATCCTCGATTGTCCTGATGCTTCCATACAATGTAGTGCCATCCCCCATTTCAAGGGAAGATGCACGAATGTTGCCAACAAGCCTGCAATTATTCCCAATTACGGCATGTGCCGGAACGCGGATGGAATCGATCGATATCTTTGAACCGTTTGGAACGATCATCGCCACATCACCGATAATTTCGAAATTATCTTCAATCCCCTCAAGCGCCTTCTCCACTTCTTCGTCTTTCCCAAGCCGCAACAATTCACTGATGTAGAGGAACAAATAAACCATAACAGGTACTGGATTCCTTACAACTATCCAGCCTTTCGCTTCAAATCCACCATTGATCTTAACATCATTACCAATATCCAGGTCGCCTTTTACAATTAGTTTGCCATCAATTGTGATAAACTCTCCAAGATATGCATCTGTATCTGTTTTTACATTGCCGCCGATCTGCGACCACATGTCAATTCGTATATCAGATGCAGTAACCATATCGCCGCTGACCTGTACCCTCTCACCAAGTATCACAGAATTTGCAATCAGGCCATATTTAATATCAGAATGGTTGCCAATAATAATATCCCCATCCACAACTATTGTGTGTTCCTCCATTTTTGTATTGTTGGGGATTACAAATGTCTTTAAAAAATCATCTTCTGCGATTGTTTCACGCTCCGGGTTGAGGAACTTTATTATGATTTTGGATCATTTTAATATATTGATGATATAATTAATATATATAGATTTATCAATGTGAACATATCACTGATCTTTGCCACGCCGTATATCGACTGCCCCACCTTTATCAAGAACGGATATTTCACCAGGTGAGAGTAACAACTGCCCTGTAGCTATGAGATGTCCTGACTCATCGACCACCAACACTTCCTCGCCTGCGCGAAGTTTGTTATCAATACCAACAACATGTTTTGCAAATGCAGTCTTTCCATTGGATACAAAAGGTACGGCATCCTCACAAACAACAACTTTATGGGCATTTTTTGGAATACAACCCTGCACCAATTCCGCACCATACATGCTCAATGTGAGCGTACCATCCTTTGCCCGAACAGTTGCAATGCGCCGGTCCTTATGTAAGATCTGCCGCACACGCTTAGTCTTTGATAACTGGAAAGTAACCTCATCCGGAAAAAGTGACATGCCACAACCTTTGCCAAATTGGTAATCAGCCATTGTCCTTACTTGTGCAAGGTGTTTTTTACTGCGTTCCATAGTGACTGTTAAATGAAAGATAGGTGTTAAATGTATAACGGTCAATATTGCTTGCAAAAGCCAGATTTTTGTTCTGGTATATAGTCCTATAAATCATATACAACGAGAAAACGTCATCGTTCGCGCCAGTGGTTTGGGGATGCGCGCCTACGGCGTATTGCTTCGGTGTCAAAGATCGCTAAACAAATACGAATTTTCGAGAAACAGATCGATCAAAGCAGATCAACCTGAATATTACCTGAGTTCCATGTTCACACGTTCTATGAACATAGATCAGAGAGAATGGATATAACAGGGACCATCTGCATGTTCAAGGATATCCGGATAGTTACAAAAACCCACCAATTATTCACAACCTCTCCAAATGGGAAAGATTATATGGTCGTTTAAAGAGATATTACTACAAATAAATGAGTGATCAATAACATGAACGCAATAACATCAGCACAGATGAATGCGATCGATGCAAACTGTGAATCCCTGGGTCTGGACAGCCTGCAACTTATGGAAAATGCAGGTGCTGCGGTTGCACAAGCGGTCAGGGATAAGATCGACATCGGGCGGAAAAATGAAGTCGTATTTATCGCAGGCAGGGGAAACAATGGGGGTGATGCTTTTGTTGCAGCACGACATCTTGCATCCAGTTGCAATGTCACTATAAATGTAATCCTGCTTGGTCGTGCATTCCAGATAAAAACCCGGGAAGCGCGCCATAATTTTGATGTTCTCAAGCACAGTGATGTCGGAATATTGGAAGTTACGGAATCAACAGGACTTTTGCAGTTAGAGTGGCAGTGGCTCAGGAATGCTGACATAATCGTTGATGCAATATTCGGAACCGGGATCAAAGGAAAAATAAAGGAACCTGAATCAACCGCAATCGATCTTATTAACAATTCCGGGGCATACATTATCGCAGTGGATGTGCCGTCAGGATTCAGCCCTGATGGCGAACCGTTCGACAGGTCCGTACGTGCGGATACAACACTCACATTTCACAAAATGAAAACAGGATTGATAACACCGGATGCAGAAAAGTATGCAGGTGATGTCAGGGTAATTGGTATAGGAGTCTGTAAGGATGCCGAAAAATATGTCGGTACTGGCAATATTCAAACTCTCACTCGCCGCCGGACAGAAAGTCATAAAGGACATTCCGGCAGGGTTCTGGTAATAGGCGGCGGCGCGTATTCAGGCGCACCGGCACTCGCAGCACTTGCAGCACTCCGTACCGGCGCGGATATTGTCACACTGGCCGTACCGAAGAGCGTGGCTGGCATTATCGCGTCCTTTTCGCCAAACCTGATAGTTCGTCCTCTCTCCTCCGATGTACTGTGCCCTGAAGATGTGCCCCGGATACTGGAACTAATAAGGTCGCATGACGTTGTTATTATCGGGATGGGACTTGGTAGGGATGAGAGAACTAAAGCGGCGATCTCAAAGATCATTCCACATTGCAGGAAAGTTGTAGTGGATGCTGATGGATTTCATGGTATAACGCTGGCCCCGGCTGCAGGATGCGAAATGATATTAACACCGCATGCTGGTGAGTTTGCGAAACTGCGTGAAATTGATACTCCGTCCGAAACCCGCGCGCGTGTTGAAGCGGTCATGGAATTCTCAAAACAAAATCGGATCGTGACATTGCAGAAAGGGAATATCGATGTAATATCTGATGGCGACTCGGTCTTATTGAACAGGACCGGCAATCCCGGAATGACGGTCGGGGGAACAGGGGATGTGCTTGCCGGTATTGTGGGTGCGCTTTTTGCAGTCAATTCTGCAATGGATGCGGCATCCTGTGGTGCGTTCATAAACGGCGCAGCAGGGGACCTTGCATTTGTGAACATGGGGTTTGGACTGCTTGCTACTGATGTAATTGATAATATAACTGAAACGATGAAATCGGGGAGTATAAGTAATGGACAAGAACAAAGATAGTGATCGAAATCGTGATATAAGTGTTGATATTGAAAGGAACAGGGTACGTGTAGTAATAAGCCACGGTGAGGACAGGGAAGTAATCAAACTTACACTTGATGAAGCCCGCGACCTCAGGGGGAAGATTTACAACGCACTGGAAGATTATGACCAAAGAAAACACCTGCGGATTGATTGAATTGCAATGCTGCTTTAACGTTATATTATAAGGTGATCTATTGACAAAAGAATTTACACATATTGCTGGCGATCGCGTGCGGATGGTTGATATAAGCAAAAAGGAAGACGTTGTAAGACGTGCGGTCGTATCAGGTGAGATAATGCTCACCAGGGATACAATTGAAATGATACGTGCCGGTAATGTTGAAAAGGGAAATGTCCTTGCAACTGCCACAACGGCGGCGGTCCTGGCTGTCAAAAAGACCCCGGAAACCATACCAATGTGTCACCAGATCCCGATCACAGGGATTGACGTAGATTTTACAATCGGTGATGGGTCAATAACCACTGAAGTAGAGGTGCGAACTGTGGCTAAGACCGGTGTTGAAATGGAAGCATTGACAGGTGCGTCTGTGGCCCTGCTTACTATCTGGGACATGGTGAAATCGGTAGAAAAGGATAACACAGGAAACTATCCGAATACTATGATCAGGAATATCCGGGTTGTTGGGAAATACAAGTCAACCAAAACCAATGTATTATAAGGGTGTGTTACACTTACACCACAATTACAGGAATGAATAAAAGAGGTATGAAATTTGAAAATCATAGGCGGACCCGCATCACAATTACTAGCGTCACGAGTAGCAAGGGAACTGGGTGCTGACCCCATCCTTTGTGATTTCAACCGTTTTCCTGACGGTGAGGTCTATACCCGCATTCAGGACGAACACATCAATGATGTGACGATCATCCAGAGCACAACTACAGATTCTGATCTTGTATATCTTTTGCAGATGATCGATGCATGTGAAGACGCATCCAGTATAAATGTGGTCATTCCTTACATGGGCTATGCAAGGCAGGACAAAAAGTTCAAGACCGGCGAGCCGATCAGCGCGCGTGCGGTTGCCAGAACCATCAATGCGGACAGGCTAAACAGGATATTTACAGTCAACATACATGAAAAGAGTGTACTTGATTATTTCAGTACAACTGCGTCTGATCTTGATGCATCGAAACTTATGGGTTCCCACCTGGGATCGCTTAACCTGACCGATACCCTGGTCATAGCACCAGATTCGGGTGCCATATCCCTTGCAGAAAGTGCGGCTGCAAATCTTGGGATGGATTGTGACTACCTAGAAAAAACAAGGATCAGTGGTGACAAGGTAGCCATCAAGACAAAGGAGATGGATGTAACTGGCAGGGATGTTGTACTGATAGATGACATGATCGCAACCGGCAGTACGATGGCAGAGTCCATCAGGCTCCTGCGGGACCAGGGAGCTAAGGATGTGTATATTGCATGTGTGCATCCGGTTCTTACACGAAATGCAGTGATCAGGCTTTTCAATGCAGGTGTTCGTGATATTTTTGCAACGGATACGATTGAAAAAGCGCAGAGTTGCGTAAGCGTTGCTCCACTGATTGCAGATGCGATCAGGATCTTGTAGTGTTAAATATTTATGAGGCAATAGGAGGTTTGTATCATGCCATTACCTGATGTGTGTCCCCTTGACGGGAAATCCGTATGTAAAACCAGTGCCTGTCACCTGTATCATGTGGACTGGCGTTCCGGTGAGGAAAATTGCTCGATCGGATATAGTGTAACAAGTAGAAAATCTTCTAAATCGGACCCATTACAGGACACCTATGCACAAAATACGAGCATGCGTCTTGGAAGGGATATTCCATCTACAGCACAAACACGGCAGCCGGTACGAAATGAGATGGAAACTGACAGTAATAAAACTATAAGCCCGACCCCGGAACAAAACGTTATCGGAGAAGTTGTGCGATCTGATAAAAATACAACACTAATTGAGTCAAATCCCGCATTAGGTGAAATGGGAATTAAATCTGGTGATGTACCAAAACCCAAAAAGAAAGGTAAAAGCATCGATGATGTGATGAAACTCGACCTGCCTGATGATTATGAAAAGGAGTTTTGGAGTTAATCGTTTATTTGTATTTGTATAGCTGGATATGATAAAATATCGATGCATAGCCCAAATTGCTAGACCCCACGCAGCAACCCGCCGCAGGCGGCACATTTCAATTATTGTGGAAATGTGTACATATCTATATCAG
>DQIP01000150.1 GCA_020793565.1 Candidatus Methanovorans sp. | reverse complement strand
TCTGCGTCTTAAAAATAACTGGAAAATGGAACAGTGTCAGATCATATATCTAGCGATATTGTATGGTTGACTCGACACTAGGCGCGAACTTGCAGCCGATATTTGCCTCAAAATATCTACTGCAACGACATTTTCCATTAGGTTTCCTATGTTTTCTGAAAATCGGAACGTAAGTGCATTTGCCATTCCGGTATCTATGGCATATATCTTTTTAGGAGAATTGATCTGCTCTCTTTGTTTGAACGAGAACCTGTCCAGATGGAAGACAAGATATGTATCTTCGAGGTATCTAATATAATTCTTGACAGTATTGACAGTATTGACACTCCGAAATTTCGGTAGTGCCCCAGAAATCGCGATTTTCTATAATCTTAATCGTTATGCTACAAGACTATAGGTGGATTTTAAGTGTGTTGCCCGGAATCAATGTCAGTAGCGGACTTTAACTATGGTAAAAGCATATTAGGTCACTTAGCTTAGGACACGACCCAAATTTCAACCAACAAAATGTTGTGAAGAAAACCCTCTCTCAAATTTCATTACCCTTATGACGCATCGATCAAAAGTCTTGTGTAGAAATGCTGCGGATTCGCAATAACCTTATGTGACGGACCGTTCTCTACGATCATACCATCATGAAGAACGTGGCACAGGGCATCTCGCACCTGCATCCGGGCATGATCTCCGGACCTGCGCAGATAAATCATAAAAACCTGAATGTGTGTATTTCGCTTGACCCGTTTCTGTGATCATGGTCACGGTGTCTGCGATTGGTTTGAGGTTTGTGTTTGGGGGGAATGTGTTGGAGGAGTGGGGTGTGTTTTGGAGAATAAATGTGACGCACACCGCCCTGAAGGACGGTGCATCCGGTCAAAATGATTATCGGTATTGCTTTTGGATAGATAAACAGAGTTTATCGTTGCAGGATTTTTTGATTACGAGATTATTTTTTTCTAATAATGATATAAGAAATCAACAATGCAATTCCGATGGCACCAGGAACTAATCCTCCAATAAACCAAAGCCGTGGCACTTCCGCCCAGTAAAATCCAATTAAGAGAGCTGCACCTGTACAAGCAAGAATTAGCCCAGCAAGCAACACACCTAGTTCTACAGCAGGTGCAGCTTCTTCCAAAACTTCCGTTGGTGTTTTTGGTTTATATAGCCCTTTCTCGATCAATAATTTTTTTTCTTTATGATCCCGGTAAATAATCAACGCTAACCATGTAAACACCGCAATGATCCCAACTATTCCCACAATATTTTCCATCCATTCCATTTTGTTCACCTTTCGTAATATTTGCTTAAGCACTTATATATTTTATGGAGGAAGCCCCACCTATGAAAAAATCTTCCCCATATTTTTCGCTAGCCTCTATATATTTAAGCTTTTCTATATTTCCCCGATTGTATTGGTATAGCCCCAACCTATCCACCCCATTTTGAAAAATGGGGCATCCATAAAGGGACATCCCTTCAGTATATTCAAACACAATGTCAGATATACGTGTTTTTATCTAAACTTCAATCATCGTTTAACGCTTTACTTTTTAGCAAATGCAGTGATAAAACGTACAAGACAAAAACTATAAATATATAGCCTAACAGATGAAATATGTTTTCTATCAGTTCAAAGCCTGGCCCACCAATTGTTATAACTTCTTCTATGGTTATCTCAACAAGTGCTACAAGTAAAATAATTCATGGAATGACTGCAAAGTTCTTTATCCAACTCATTTTTATTACCTCCTTTTAATTTTTATCTTTTATGCTTAGTGACGTGAAAAAAATCCAAACGCAAAAAAAGCTAATAGCCCCATGCCATTTAGTGTACATACAACTTCTTTTGTCATTTCCAATTTCTTTACGTCCATACAGGTTTAATTGTTGTTGTTCATTCATGTTGATTCTTCTTTATAATATTATTATCAGGCTAGTCTGCTGTGACAAGCCTTAATTATTAAATACAACCCCCAAGTATTTAAGTCTTCTCATTGATAGTCCGGTTTGTATATTATTAGTATAAAATTTCAATTTATTTGTGAGTTTGTGCATTCATGTGTAATGGATATAGTCATTATAAAATTCATGATAAATTATTTGGGAAGTAGATATGAAAGGGATTAAAATGTGAACCCATTGGTAACATAGATACTATACCAGCATGAATAGCACTAATGCTCTTTTATTGGATTCTAAAATCGCCTGACAGCCCGCCTAATATGCCATGAACAATGGGACCAGGTCGGGCGGACTAAAGACGATATGGGGCGAGGGGAAAGTTGAAGAATGTATGGGGGCAGGAATCACATTCATGGTGAGCACCCAAGTGGAGGAAGAAACAGATAAGGGGATTGAGAGTAGACCTTCTCCTTGCCCGGTTTTACCTATAAATGACTATTATTTCCTAATTTACTCTAAAAATTTGTTATTGCCCTTCGATACAAAACCAAAGAAGCGTGGTAGAAAGAGGCAGACCAAACCAAAAAATTTACTGGACCGTTTTGTAGGCTATAAAGGCGATATTCTCAGGTTTATGTATGATTTTGAGGTACCATTTGACAATAATCAAGCAGAGAGAGATGTCAGAATGATGAAAGTGCAGCAGAAAATATCAGGTACTTTCAGAAGTGTTCAAGGCGCACGTTCTTTCTGCTGCATTAGAGGGTATATTTCTACTGTGAAGAAAAATAAGCTCTCTGTTATTGATGCAATTGGAGCGGTATTCAATGGAAAGCCATTTATTCCATTTATCGATAGTGTATAAATGGATGTTTTAGTTTCTTAACTGGAGAAACTAAATGAGTTAGGTGAAATGAGAGAAGGGCTGAATAGTTACAAAAAGTGTATATTAAATTCATATCAATTTTCGAGCATGAATTTCCATTCTCGCAGTCACGGTATACTCCGTACAAATTGTACAAGGCCTGTATAGCGTTTTTGGATTATTTCTTATTATGTTCATATGTATTATGCGCGGAAATATACTTCTCAACCATGTTCCCACCCAGCGCCCACAGAACCGTGGTAACAACTCGGAGCCCACAGATGGTCACCACACATTCCTTCAAATGGGGAAATTCCTTCCTGAGCATCCTGCTACTTCATCTTTTGATTAATAAGAAAGACAGAAGACCACATTTTGTTTGAATGGTTGGGGGGTGGTATGAATAGGAGGAGTTAATGTGATCTTCCAATTTCTTACAATACATAATTGTCTTGATGGGATATAAGTATTGCGCACTATCGCAAGTGTTGCGTATTATAGATATGAATCGCAGGTGTTTATATTGCGACAAGGTACCCATATCGATCTGAGTCAAAAATAATGCTTAATTGAAATTATAAAACTTACATTGTAATTTTTTGTTTGCGTTTTGATGTTGAATAACAATCGTCACGATTTTTTAACTGAATCTCTTTACATGCGCGGCGGAGTTAGTACACAAATATAAAAATACAAAATATTGGATCTCCCCAACATTGAATTGGTAAATATTCGACGGGATGAACAGGATTTACAGGATGGGGCGGACCACTCATATCCTGTCAATCCTGTTCATCCTGTCTATTAATTCAGGAAATATGATTTCCATGTTTGAAAACATATCCGGAATAGTAATGTTGCCCACACAATGTTAAAGAGAACCAAAATATTTAAGGTTGCATCTGCGTGAATCTGTTGTCTAATAGAATTGTTGAAATCACTTGATTATGGGATCGCGCCCGGTTAAACAAAAAAGATCATAAAAGAAATGGATAATAAGAAAGACAGAAGACCACATTTTGTTTAAAATGGTTGGGGGGTGGTATTAATAGAAGGAGTTAATGTGATCTTCCAATTTCTTACAATACATAATTGTCTTGATGGGATATAAGTGTTTCGTAGTATCGCAAGTGTTGCGTAGTATAGATATGAATCGCAGGTGTTTATATTGCGACAAGGTATCCATATCGATCTGAGTCAAAAATAATGCTTAATTGAAATTATAAAACTTACATTGTAAATTTTTGTTTGCGTTTTGATGTTGAAGAACAATCGTCACGATTTTTTAACTGAATCTCTTTACATGCGCGGCGGAGTTAGTACACAAATATAAAAATACAAAATATTGGATCTCCCCAACATTGAATTGGTAAATATTCGACGGGATGAACAGGATTTACAGGATGGGGCGGACCACTCATATCCTGTCAATCCTGTTCATCCTGTCTATTAATTCAGGAAATATGATTTCCATGTTTGAAAACATATCCGGAATAGTAATGTTGCCCACACAATGTTAAAGAGAACCAAAATATTTAAGGTTGCATCTGCGTGAATCTGTTGTCTAATAGAATTGTTGAAATCACTTGATTATGGGATCGCGCCCGGTTAAACAAAAAAGATCATAAAAGAAATGGATAATAAGAAAGACAGAAGACCACATTTTGTTTAAAATGGTTGGGGGGTGGTATTAATAGAAGGAGTTAATGTGATCTTCCAATTTCTTACAATACATAATTGTCTTGATGGGATATAAGTGTTTCGTAGTATCGCAAGTGTTGCGTAGTATAGATATGAATCGCAGGTGTTTATATTGCGACAAGGTATCCATATCGATCTGAGTCAAAAATAATGCTTAATTGAAATTATAAAACTTACATTGTAAATTTTTGTTTGCGTTTTGATGTTGAAGAACAATCGTCACGATTTTTTAACTGAATCTCTTTACATGCGCGGCGGAGTTAGTACACAAATATAAAAATACAAAATATTGGATCTCCCCAACATTGAATTGGTAAATATTCGACGGGATGAACAGGATTTACAGGATGGGGCGGACCACTCATATCCTGTCAATCCTGTTCATCCTGTCTATTAATTCAGGAAATATGATTTCCATGTTTGAAAACATATCCGGAATAGTAATGTTGCCCACACAATGTTAAAGAGAACCAAAATATTTAAGGTTGCATCTGCGTGAATCTGTTGTCTAATAGAATTGTTGAAATCACTTGATTATGGGATCGCGCCCGGTTAAACAAAAAAGATCATAAAAGAAATGGATAATAAGAAAGACAGAAGACCACATTTTGTTTAAAATGGTTGGGGGGTGGTATTAATAGAAGGAGTTAATGTGATCTTCCAATTTCTTACAATACATAATTGTCTTGATGGGATATAAGTGTTTCGTAGTATCGCAAGTGTTGCGTAGTATAGATATGAATCGCAGGTGTTTATATTGCGACAAGGTATCCATATCGATCTGAGTCAAAAATAATGCTTAATTGAAATTATAAAACTTACATTGTAAATTTTTGTTTGCGTTTTGATGTTGAAGAACAATCGTCACGATTTTTTAACTGAATCTCTTTACATGCGCGGCGGAGTTAGTACACAAATATAAAAATACAAAATATTGGATCTCCCCAACATTGAATTGGTAAATATTCGACGGGATGAACAGGATTTACAGGATGGGGCGGACCACTCATATCCTGTCAATCCTGTTCATCCTGTCTATTAATTCAGGAAATATGATTTCCATGTTTGAAAACATATCCGGAATAGTAATGTTGCCCACACAATGTTAAAGAGAACCAAAATATTTAAGGTTGCATCTGCGTGAATCTGTTGTCTAATAGAATTGTTGAAATCACTTGATTATGGGATCGCGCCCGGTTAAACAAAAAAGATCATAAAAGAAATGGATAATAAGAAAGACAGAAGACCACATTTTGTTTAAAATGGTTGGGGGGTGGTATTAATAGAAGGAGTTAATGTGATCTTCCAATTTCTTACAATACATAATTGTCTTGATGGGATATAAGTGTTTCGTAGTATCGCAAGTGTTGCGTAGTATAGATATGAATCGCAGGTGTTTATATTGCGACAAGGTATCCATATCGATCTGAGTCAAAAATAATGCTTAATTGAAATTATAAAACTTACATTGTAAATTTTTGTTTGCGTTTTGATGTTGAAGAACAATCGTCACGATTTTTTAACTGAATCTCTTTACATGCGCGGCGGAGTTAGTACACAAATATAAAAATACAAAATATTGGATCTCCCCAACATTGAATTGGTAAATATTCGACGGGATGAACAGGATTTACAGGATGGGGCGGACCACTCATATCCTGTCAATCCTGTTCATCCTGTCTATTAATTCAGGAAATATGATTTCCATGTTTGAAAACATATCCGGAATAGTAATGTTGCCCACACAATGTTAAAGAGAACCAAAATATTTAAGGTTGCATCTGCGTGAATCTGTTGTCTAATAGAATTGTTGAAATCACTTGATTATGGGATCGCGCCCGGTTAAACAAAAAAGATCATAAAAGAAATGGATAATAAGAAAGACAGAAGACCACATTTTGTTTAAAATGGTTGGGGGGTGGTATTAATAGAAGGAGTTAATGTGATCTTCCAATTTCTTACAATACATAATTGTCTTGATGGGATATAAGTGTTTCGTAGTATCGCAAGTGTTGCGTAGTATAGATATGAATCGCAGGTGTTTATATTGCGACAAGGTATCCATATCGATCTGAGTCAAAAATAATGCTTAATTGAAATTATAAAACTTACATTGTAAATTTTTGTTTGCGTTTTGATGTTGAAGAACAATCGTCACGATTTTTTAACTGAATCTCTTTACATGCGCGGCGGAGTTAGTACACAAATATAAAAATACAAAATATTGGATCTCCCCAACATTGAATTGGTAAATATTCGACGGGATGAACAGGATTTACAGGATGGGGCGGACCACTCATATCCTGTCAATCCTGTTCATCCTGTCTATTAATTCAGGAAATATGATTTCCATGTTTGAAAACATATCCGGAATAGTAATGTTGCCCACACAATGTTAAAGAGAACCAAAATATTTAAGGTTGCATCTGCGTGAATCTGTTGTCTAATAGAATTGTTGAAATCACTTGATTATGGGATCGCGCCCGGTTAAACAAAAAAGATCATAAAAGAAATGGATAATAAGAAAGACAGAAGACCACATTTTGTTTAAAATGGTTGGGGGGTGGTATTAATAGAAGGAGTTAATGTGATCTTCCAATTTCTTACAATACATAATTGTCTTGATGGGATATAAGTGTTTCGTAGTATCGCAAGTGTTGCGTAGTATAGATATGAATCGCAGGTGTTTATATTGCGACAAGGTATCCATATCGATCTGAGTCAAAAATAATGCTTAATTGAAATTATAAAACTTACATTGTAAATTTTTGTTTGCGTTTTGATGTTGAAGAACAATCGTCACGATTTTTTAACTGAATCTCTTTACATGCGCGGCGGAGTTAGTACACAAATATAAAAATACAAAATATTGGATCTCCCCAACATTGAATTGGTAAATATTCGACGGGATGAACAGGATTTACAGGATGGGGCGGACCACTCATATCCTGTCAATCCTGTTCATCCTGTCTATTAATTCAGGAAATATGATTTCCATGTTTGAAAACATATCCGGAATAGTAATGTTGCCCACACAATGTTAAAGAGAACCAAAATATTTAAGGTTGCATCTGCGTGAATCTGTTGTCTAATAGAATTGTTGAAATCACTTGATTATGGGATCGCGCCCGGTTAAACAAAAAAGATCATAAAAGAAATGGATAATAAGAAAGACAGAAGACCACATTTTGTTTAAAATGGTTGGGGGGTGGTATTAATAGAAGGAGTTAATGTGATCTTCCAATTTCTTACAATACATAATTGTCTTGATGGGATATAAGTGTTTCGTAGTATCGCAAGTGTTGCGTAGTATAGATATGAATCGCAGGTGTTTATATTGCGACAAGGTATCCATATCGATCTGAGTCAAAAATAATGCTTAATTGAAATTATAAAACTTACATTGTAAATTTTTGTTTGCGTTTTGATGTTGAAGAACAATCGTCACGATTTTTTAACTGAATCTCTTTACATGCGCGGCGGAGTTAGTACACAAATATAAAAATACAAAATATTGGATCTCCCCAACATTGAATTGGTAAATATTCGACGGGATGAACAGGATTTACAGGATGGGGCGGACCACTCATATCCTGTCAATCCTGTTCATCCTGTCTATTAATTCAGGAAATATGATTTCCATGTTTGAAAACATATCCGGAATAGTAATGTTGCCCACACAATGTTAAAGAGAACCAAAATATTTAAGGTTGCATCTGCGTGAATCTGTTGTCTAATAGAATTGTTGAAATCACTTGATTATGGGATCGCGCCCGGTTAAACAAAAAAGATCATAAAAGAAATGGATAATAAGAAAGACAGAAGACCACATTTTGTTTAAAATGGTTGGGGGGTGGTATTAATAGAAGGAGTTAATGTGATCTTCCAATTTCTTACAATACATAATTGTCTTGATGGGATATAAGTGTTTCGTAGTATCGCAAGTGTTGCGTAGTATAGATATGAATCGCAGGTGTTTATATTGCGACAAGGTATCCATATCGATCTGAGTCAAAAATAATGCTTAATTGAAATTATAAAACTTACATTGTAAATTTTTGTTTGCGTTTTGATGTTGAAGAACAATCGTCACGATTTTTTAACTGAATCTCTTTACATGCGCGGCGGAGTTAGTACACAAATATAAAAATACAAAATATTGGATCTCCCCAACATTGAATTGGTAAATATTCGACGGGATGAACAGGATTTACAGGATGGGGCGGACCACTCATATCCTGTCAATCCTGTTCATCCTGTCTATTAATTCAGGAAATATGATTTCCATGTTTGAAAACATATCCGGAATAGTAATGTTGCCCACACAATGTTAAAGAGAACCAAAATATTTAAGGTTGCATCTGCGTGAATCTGTTGTCTAATAGAATTGTTGAAATCACTTGATTATGGGATCGCGCCCGGTTAAACAAAAAAGATCATAAAAGAAATGGATAATAAGAAAGACAGAAGACCACATTTTGTTTAAAATGGTTGGGGGGTGGTATTAATAGAAGGAGTTAATGTGATCTTCCAATTTCTTACAATACATAATTGTCTTGATGGGATATAAGTGTTTCGTAGTATCGCAAGTGTTGCGTAGTATAGATATGAATCGCAGGTGTTTATATTGCGACAAGGTATCCATATCGATCTGAGTCAAAAATAATGCTTAATTGAAAT
>DQIP01000151.1 GCA_020793565.1 Candidatus Methanovorans sp. | reverse complement strand
TTTTTAGATATTTGAGTATTGAAGATCAAATTTTAGAAAATCATAAGTGATTGGAAAACAGTATTTAGCTGATTAAGGGGGTATGTTTGGCGTAAAAAGTGGAAAATCACTAGATTATGGAATTGTGCCTGAAGCCTGATAATGCATCCTTATCTCGTTATGGTAGAATAAAATGGCGGACATCACAGTTACGAAGGGGATTGAAAATATATTAACAATTGTGATCAGCATCGGAAGGGATTGTTCTATATTTAAGTGTATAGCATTGATATTATGAGTTGCTAGAAAGATTAGAAGAATTAATTCAACAGAGCGAAAAATCCAGCGCGTTGTATTGTTGAAATTCTTCATCACCTGAGTTTTTATTACCTCATTTTTTTGTATCACAATAGACCGGAGAAAAGGCCTGTGGATTATTATTGTATCATCTGTAAGTTCTACCGTTGTGCGATTTTGAAAAAACCATAGTAGGAAGGACAGGTAGAATATGAAGACAATAAAAAGATCAAGCATCGAATAATGATTGACAATAGCCATTAACATGAATCCTACTATCATGACCGGGAGTACAATTCGTATCATGCCTGATTCCAGAACAGGGACGTCCACAAACATCTTTTCTCGCCGCTTCTTTTGCGTATCGCCATATCCGGCACAAAAATTATGCATGCCTGTTTTGTGTTTTGTATCTCCAGCTTGCATAAACTCAAAATCCTTTTGCGGGCACCACCCCATCATGATTTTCATTCTATCTGCTACATCCATCAACATCTAATCACATTCCTATTTTTTTATATCCCTCTGCCAGTGGTACGCCAAGATACTTCCCAGTAGAAAGCCACTCGCAATACCAAAGGATGAGGTCCAGTTAATCGTTCCTTCTATAAAATTGCTGAAAAGAACCGAAGCTATGAATGCGGATGCTGCAATCACAATTCCCTGCTTAATCGTATTCATTTAGCATCACCTAATCCAATATCACCTGAATAGGTGCTTGTGTTCTTGATCATGTCTGCGATTTGTGGTGCATTCTTTGTATGTATCATTAAATAATTGATCGATGGATTCGGATCAAAACTAATCCTGATATGATAAACTGATTTTGATGCAATGTGTATGAAGTGTCCATAACCAAAGCAGAAAAAAGACCAAACAAAACTTTGAATGAGTTCTGCTACAGTTTCCCCTGCAAATATATCTGACAAAAGTAGGAAAAACCACCATGTCCCCACTATGAATAAGCCCCAATACACTAATCTGTAATATTCATTCTTTTGTACCTTTATTGTATTTATTGAATCTAAAGTATGGGTTGTTGACCCCAAAATCCATTGCAACATAGTGCTGACCCTGATATATTTACTGTTGATCTCAACATTTGATCCGGACATGGCAAATATCATTAACACCGTGAAAAATAATATTAATTCAATTCCATAATTATAAAATATGGAATTATCTCCCGATCTGAAATAAAGGGCACCAACAGCCAAAATAAAACTTATTCCAATAACTGTCTCTTTTGCCAAACCTGCAACATAAGTGTTCTTCAAAAATAATGGTGAGAATATGGATGAATTGGTATCATCTATTGTGGAGGATGCTGAATTCGTATATGATACTGGATAATCATTTTTACTCACATTCGGACACCACCCCATCATCCTCCTGACACTTTCAAAAGACACCATCTCACTGTGCCTCCATATAATGTTCAATGCTATCACGAATTTCAGCAGATGTAGTTTCGTCTATTATGACCGAATAACAAGGTGAGAGTTCATACCATTTTTTCTTTCTGGATTCGATATACATCCGTGTATTCAATCCATAACAGCTTTTTACCTTTTCCTCCCTGTAATATAGCAAAATCATTGGCGTTATCGTGATCATAAATCCCCATTCTCCCAGTATTGCTATATATGCAAGTGTTGCAAAACCACCTGCAAACATCAGACACATTACTGCAATTGAGGTTTTTTTTGAATATTTATTAACATCCTTTTTGGAGGACTTTATGGATTTAATGTCTTTGTAGTTCAAGGTAATATTTCTCAGACCAAAGGATTTCAGGTACACTCCATTTTCATCGATCAGAATTTTTGCCTGCAAAATCTTGACTCCAATTAAGTAATATGAAGTATACAGCGCTACGATCATTGTGAATAAAATTGAATATTCCAGATTGCAGGAAATGCTGACCGGTAAACTCACAGCTATTGCAAAACAAATATAAGTCAGGGATGTATTGACAAGAAATATTACATTGTTGGATTGAACCTTTTGAATGTTAACTGTTTTGCCAATGGGTGTGATTGAAGCATATTCAAAATCAACAGGTTGTATCGATCTGTATTTCGCTGGTGTAATATTCGGACACCACCCCATCAATTGCCTTATTTTCCCTGCAAATCCGGTCATATGGCCACCCCCAATTTATCAGCCAACTCAAGGGGATTGTCCGCATAAAATGTAATTTTGTTACTGTTGCTTAAGGTTATTTTGAGACCATTTGAATAATGTAACCGGATTTTCCACATGTAGAATAGTACTAACAAAAATATTGCCATAGTAATTTCGGCAAAGATCAATGGATAAAACACTGGAATTGGTGCACCCTGTGCAATATCCTTTGAAATAATACCTATGGTTCGCATGGCGTTTTTTGCTGAAAATATCAGAACAATTATTGCCATCGGCAGAAATGACCACCGCATTGAATGGTTATTATTCGTAACAATTTCGGTTTTCAGTATGCTTGCCTTAGACACCATCACAGGCTTGAATAGCCATCTTCGGATTATTAACCCGTTTGAAGCAAATTCTACATTGGTTCTTGTATGAATCAAAAGTACAAGTGCGGCAAGAAAAACAGGTAAAAATATAAAATACCGGAGTCCCGGGAAAATGAAACTTGCAATGAATAAAATGATCAATGCTACAAATCCCCTTCCTATGATAATTGCCAGTTCATGTTCGATATCTACAATTGCACTGATTTTTTCATCTGGATTTGCACGCTTTTTGTAAGTAGAATTGAAATATATTTCCTGTTTTTCAGGTTTGGCATACATAAGAGCAAAATCCTTTTGCGGACACCACCCCATCAATTTTCGTATATGTTCCACAGACAAGACCATTTTCACTTAGCCCCCATATTATGTTCAATAGCAGCCTGTATTCCGGATGCAGTCATCTCGTCTGTTAAAATTGAATAATAAGGCGTTAATTCATACCACTTTTTATTTTCGTATTCGACATACAATTGTGTATCCAGATCATGGTATTTCCGGTCTTGCTTATGTTTCACAAGCAAGCACCCTGGCAGCAATGCGACAATTGGTAGAATCATTTGCCATTCCCCGGTTATTACTGAATAAGCAAGCAATACAACAAGGATCATTAGCATTGCTACCATTAATATGATTGTAGGTTTTGTAGGTTTGTCTGGTGTAACGGATTTAATGTCCCCGTAGTTTAGTATGATATCCCTTAGCCCAGAGGACTTTAAGTGCACGCCATTTTCATCAATCGAAATGTTTGTCTGGAATGTTTTGACCATAATGAAGTATAATAAGAAATACATCACAACGAGAAATGGGATCAAGATCGCATAATTCAGGTTTTGGGCTAAAGTAAAGCCCAGATTAAAGCTTATCGCACACCAAAGAGTGAACAAGAAAGTATTAGCAGGGAATGCGACATTATTTGATTGAATGTTTTCAACATTCGATCTACCGGATGGAATTTGTGAAATATATTCAAAATCGACAGGCTGCATCGATCTGTATCTCGATTGAGTTACATTCGGGCACCACCCCATCATTCTTTTAACACTTTCAAAAGACACCATCTTACTGTACTCCCTTATAATGTTCAATCGCAGCCTGTATTCCGGATGCAGTCATTTCGTCAGTCACAATCGAATAATTGGACGTAAGTTCATACCATCTTGCATACCGGTTTTTGTTTTCGGATTGGATGTCCAGTCGTGTGTCCAGATCATGATATTTCTTGATTTGCTTGTGTTTCAAAAGCAAGTAACCTGGCAGCAATGGAGCAACTGATATGATCAATTGCCACTCCCCATATATTATTACTGAATAAGCAAGCAATGCAGCAAGAATGGTTAATATTATTGCAAATAGCGTAATTATTTCAATTGATCTTATGGGTTTGTTTTGAGTAACTGATCTAATGTCGTTGTATTTTAGTGTTATATTCCTTAGTTCGAAAGACCGCAAATGAATACCATTTTCATCGATTGAAATATTTGACTGAAATGTTTTGACCACAAGAAAGTAAAATAAGGAATACATTCCAACGAGAATTGGAATCAAGATTGCATAATCCATATTCCGTGATAAAATCAAGACCTGAGTTAAGACTATCACAATAACAATATTGAACACGGAAGAATTTGCAGGAAACATTACATTTTTAGATTGAACATTTTCAGCATTCGATTGCCTGAATGGTGTTTGTGAAGTATATTCAAAATTGACCGGCTGCATCGATCTATATCTCGCTGGAGTTGCATTCGGGCACCATCCCATCATTCTTTTAACACAATCAATAAATTCAGCCATTAATTGTATCCTCTCCTGTTTGTTGCAACATCACGGAAAATTCATCGGGATTATCAACATAAAACATAAATTGACGCTTATTTATCACCACATTCAGTGCAGCCTTGTAGTGTGTTCTTATCTCGAAATTGTAGTACATAACCGCGAACCATACAGTCACTAAGAGCATTGTGAATATATTAACAATTGTTCTCAGCATCGGAAGAGATTGTTCTATATTTAATTGTATAGCATTGATACTATGGGTAGCCAGAAAGACCAGCATAATTAATGAAGCAAGACGAAGAATCCACCGCGTTGTATGGGATGAATTCTTTATGACCTGTGTTTTTGTAATCTCATTTTTTTGTATCAAAAGAGAACGGAGAAAAGGTCGATTGATAATTATTTTATCCGATAAAAGTTCCACTGTTGTACGGTTTTGAAGAACCCATAGTAAGGCAGCCAGATAGTATGCGAATACAACGAAAATGTCAAGGATAGAATAATGATTGACAATAATCATTAACATGAATCCTATAATCCAGACCGGGAGTAAAATTCGTATCATGCCTGAATCCAGAACAGGGACATCCACAAGCACCTTTTCCCGCCGCTTTTTTTGCAAGTCTCCATATCCGGCAATAAAATCATGTTTGCCTGTTCTGTGCTTTGTATCCCCAGCTTGCATAAACCCGAAATCCTTTTGCGGGCACCACCCCATCACTTTCCGTACTGTTTCTACAATATTAATTGTCATACCAATCCTCTCAATTTCCCAAACAGTTCCTCTGCCAGTTTCGTGGGGTCATCTGTTCTTTCAAGTTTGATCTTCATCTCATCTGCAAAGTCCCACAGTAATTCGATACACTGCGTATACCTGCTGCATGCACTGCAGTCCCCTTCGTGCTCGTACCACACCTGCACCCCATGTTTTGCTGATACGAATATGATGGCGTTTGCATTAAACGGTATCGAATGCCCGAACAGGATACCACGCTCGGCATTCATACTTATCATCTCTATCTGGTTTGACTGCGCCATCTCAAACAATGTGTCTTCAACACGCTTGTCCATACTAATAAGCGCCCTGGATACTGCCTGCCTTGAAATGTTGAACGAGCGTGCTATATTGATATTCGGAAGCCCGTCTCGCCGGAGTTTCCAAAACTTGAATTGCTTTTCGTCTATTGGCAGGAACATATGTCAACATACAGATGTTTACTATATAACAGTTGTTGTGGATATTTTGTGCGGCTTTCGAACAAATCTGATCCATTCAAATGGTTGAATATATACGCATTTTTATCACACTTATCCAGTTCTCATATACCGAATGATCTCGCGGATATTCGGTCGTTTCCCATACATAAGAAACCCGGTCCGGAACAGGCGGGCTGAAAGCATAATCACAATGTAGACCGATGCTCCCAGGATCAGGATGCTGGCTGCTATCTGGTACAACGGCACATCCGTGGCTGCAATCCGCCCCATCATTGCAACAGGGGATGTCAGCGGGAACATTGAAAGGGTAACCGACATGATACCGTCGGGTTTTGTGATCAATATCTGCATGAACATTAGGGGCAAAATAGCCATGAATGTGAAAATCCCGGCAAACTGCTGGCTTTCCTGCAGTGATCCGCTAATAGCACCTACTCCGGCCATTATACTTGCATACACCAAAAATCCCAGGACAAAATAGACCAATGCCAGAAGCAAAAGTGAAGGCTTGATCAGGACAGGAAGGGCATAAACGGCCCCCATCGTGCCAACCGACAACCAGATCGTGATCTGCAACAGTCCGACCATGCCCAGTCCGACAATCTTTCCGGTAAGCAGTTCTACGGGTGTTAGTGACGATAGTAGAACTTCAATGACCCTGTTCTCCTTTTCTTCAGCCACTCCCCTTAGCAGATATCCTGAAGCTGAAAAGATACTTATAAACAGTAGCATTCCTATGATTACCGGCATCCCGGATTCACTTAAGAAATCTGATAATCCCTTCTCCCGGGTTTCACCGGTGGCGTCTATGTTGAACTCCTTTATATGGACTGGATCCTTGACGCGCTGTAGTATATCGTCATCCACTACCTCTTTCAAGAGGGTTGTAATTACGGTTTCGGAGAGTTTACCTGAAAGTTCCCTCTGGTTGTTCAGTCCCCTTTTAAGTGTATAGAGTTTAATATCTCCGGTCTTGATGAAATCTGATGGAATAACAATATATGCAGATATTTTGTCGGATATCAAATCCTCCCTGGCTTCCCCGGTGCCTGTGTATTTCCTAAAATCGATCGTATGGTTTTTTTCTTCAACCGATCCCAGTGCAGGAAGATCCGTCATGATCGTTTTGGACAGGACGAATGAATCGGTCTGGTCGATGTATCCTATAGTCTGGTCCTGGCTAAATGTCGTCGCAAAAAGTAATGTCGAGCCAAACATAATGAAAATGAAAAACAGGGGGAAAATAAAGGTCATGAAAATAAACTCTTTGCGCTTTACTGTGTTCAGGAACTCATGCCTGGCTACTGTAAGTGACCTATTCATTGCTGCCACCTTCAACAATCCCTATGAAAACATCATTTAAGGAAGGGATCGACTGCTCAAACCGCAGGATTTCCAATCCTTTGATATTTACAAGTTCTTCAAGTAAAGATTGCATATTTTCGCCATCTTTTAGGAACAGCTCTACAAAGGTCTCATGCACTGCGATATTCCGGATGCGGTCAAGTCCGGAAAGTGCTTCCGGATCGCCATCGAATTCAAGTAGCACAGAATTGTTCCGGTGTTCTTTCCTGATCATTTCGACTGTGTCATATAGCACCACGCTGCCTTTATTGATCATCAGGATCCGGTCGCACAGGGATTGTGCCTGTTCCATCATGTGCGTGGAGAGTATTATCGTCTTACCGGATTTTTTGTGTTCGAGAAGGATGTTCTTGATAACCATGGTATTCACAGGGTCAAGACCGGAGAAGGGCTCATCCACGATGATGAGGTCGGGATTGTGAATAACAGCAGCAATGAACTGTATCTTTTGCTGCATACCTTTGGAGAGTTCTTCTATCTTTTTGTCCTTGTGCTCATACATTCCAATTGAGCGCAGGAGATACACAGCGTTTTCCAGGGCTTGCTTTTTAGGGACACCTTTTAGTTGCGCCAGGTACACCAGAAGGTCGGTAATCTTTGATTTTTTGTAACTATTCAGCCACCCTATAAACCGTTTATTCTTCAAAAAACACCAAAACCGAAAATTCAATATATAATAACCTCATCGTAAATTAATAATTCGAAACAACCAAATGTTTCCATTAATCTGAGGGGATCGACATGGAACGTGAAGAAATACTTGCAATTTATGAAGCTGGGCCAGATGCAGTAATCAATCTAATCGAACAATTGCTTGCTACAATTGCAAAACAGGAAGAACGAATCAAATCATTAGAGGAACGAATCAACAAAAACAGTTGTAACAGTAGTAAGCCCCCTTCAACTGATGCTTATGCAACCCAAAAACCCAAGCCAAAAAGTAGGCGTATAAAAAGTGGTAAGAAAGTAGGCGGTCAAAAAGGCCACCCTGGGACAACATTAAGGATGGTTGATAATCCTGATGAAATTCGAATTATTAAGGTAGATCAATGTAGTAATTGTCACACGTCTCTTTTGACTTTTGGTTCCAACACTAATCATTTTCTCTGAGGAGAAGATTGAAACCTTCCCTTGCATCTTGTTGGATTTGAAGTAGGCTGCACGACCGCCATAGATTTCGGGGTCGTGTACAACTTCATGAGGAAAAGATTCTCTGAGAGATTCTAGGTCCACACGACGATCTAAGGCTGCTGTGGCAACGACGTTAACTATGGAAATTTTAAGGGATGTCACGTTGCTTCTTCCAATGGAACCCTAGAAGTTGTATCTTGCTACTTTTTAAATCTCTATACATAGGCAAGGAATATATTTGTTGGCTTAGATGCGAGCGTAATGTGATGGATTTTCAACGCTTCATCAAGTGGATAGTAGGACGGCGAATCTTTGCGCGGGATTGTAAACTGCGCGTGCACTTATCACTTCGATTTTGGTATTGTGTGGCTTAGCTTGCCTTCGCGGTAGTATTCATTAAAGGTCTTGTTGCACCTGGGGCAGTTGAATTGTCTTACATGAAAGATTCCGTAGTCCCATTCTTTTGAATAATTTGAAACTTCTTCTCGACATCTAGGACATTTAGCCATTTGAATCCCAATTATGGGTAGTTATTTTCATAAAAGAACTTTTTGGTGGTTTAAGATGGTAGTGCTTCGCGCACACATGCTTGATGAAATCAGAAACATTAACGTACCCTTATCGTAGATGAACGGGTTGGTTTGAGGATTTGACTTCGAGCAACAGGCTCCTCTCTCCAAAAATGTATTATAACAGATATCTCACATAAGGTACTGTTTACCTAACCGGGTGGTGTCTATGACCAGCAAGTATAAAGAACGCGTATACCAAATGTTGTCTGATGAGCCAGTAACCCCTAATGAGATCGCGTTAAAGATTGATGTATCTCATAAGACAGCGCAGAGGATTTTGATGCACCTGGCCTTG
>DQIP01000152.1 GCA_020793565.1 Candidatus Methanovorans sp. | reverse complement strand
TTCTGAAAAAAAAGAGTTTGTTTGGACTCCTGAATTAGTCGAAAAATTACTGGATGATTTAAAAGACTATGCAGATAAATTTATAACTTTCAAACAAAAGGAAGGAGAAACAAATAATAAATACATACTATCAATCACAAAACACAATAGGAATGTCTTGTATACATTGGTCATATTTCTCGGAGTTATTATAGCCTTCATGAGTTATCTTACTCTTAGTGAAAGAGTAAGTGGAGATGCTTTACTCTTTCTCGTTGGGACAGTAACTGGCTATCTCATTGTCTTTATTCAGAAACTGGTCTTTGGTAATAAAGTTGAGTCACTTATAAACGATGAAACTTATGATTAGAATAATTAAAAATGATTTTTAGTTATAATTTTTGGCAGGGTCCTAAATTACATGATCTGGTATGCTTTTACCATAGTTAAAGTTCGCTACTGGCATTGATTCTGAGTAACACACTTAAAATATACCTGTAGTCTCGTAGCATAACGAATATAAGAGATGACCACGATTTTCGGGGCACGGCCTAATTTTCAATTACAAGGAAGTGAAATTATGTTCGAAGCGATGTATTATCCTTATGCTTCCATAAAAAATGAAGAAACATTGAAACAATCAATGTTATATCTCGATAGAATTCATGTACTCACCCCTGTCAACGGCGGTGTAAAAATCCCTATTTATGGCGATTTAAAATTCCCCACCCATATATATAATTATTCTTCGCGTTTCCTCCACAATTTCCAAAATATTCTCTCACTTCTCCATATTTATCAACCCATGCTTCCTACGTTCCTTCGGCCTGTGACTTTCGCCCTTGATATTGATGGTCGTACAATGATGCAATGTTCTATCCAAAATCGCTGCAGCAATAACATTATCGTGGAATATCTCCCCATACGACTTATTGGAAGTAAAAATCATTGAACTTATCTCATACCTTCTTGAAACCAGCTGGAAAAAACAATGAGCTCCTTCACGATCAAACGGTAAATATCCCATTTCATGTATCCACTTCAAATCTAAGGGTGATGGACTACATTTTGTAAATCGAAAGATGCTTCAGCACTTGATTTAGACAATCCAAATATGTATTTTACCCTGCTTTTTGAAGTGGATACGTTTTTTTGGATATTGCCCTGATGCTAAAACCCTGTGCATGTAGATCTTTTATCATAAAAAATTCCTCAATTTCTAGCATATTTCACAACCTTTGGTGTTTTCACCAAAGATTGTAAGGTGGTGTACTTTTAAACCGCCGAAAATGGTGTATTTCTTGACCGCCGTTGACAGGACCTTCTGGCGGAATAATGGCATGTTCCATGGTTGCACTATTTTGGAATCGTTGCACTAGGAAATGGATACTAAGATGGACTGTGATGAATAAAGACTCTGTATCAAAAGCATTTTATATAAGTATGCAGTGATTAAAAAATATGAAATACCAGACAATTAAAATTTCAGACCATACTTATAATATCCTCAATCGGAGAAGGCATGGAAATGAAGAATTCGATGATATTATCATGCGTATGGAAAGTCAACTATCCAGAAAAAAAACCGGCCATAATATGATGTCATTCGCAGGTATACTCAGCAAGGATTCGGCTGAAGGTATCAGGCTTAAGATTAAAGAACAAAGGGCTAATACGAACCGGGAATTTCTGGAACAAGTGAAACAGCGGAGTATATAAATGGTATGCATTGATACCAATGTTGTTATTGATTTTTTAAAAGGGAGAAAAACAGTTACTAATAAGATTATTTCATTGGATAATGAAGGATATGACTTCACAGTCTCTCCGATAACTGTTTATGAGGTATTATTTGGTTCATGGTTCTATAACTCGCATGAGATACCACAAGTTGAACAATTCTTTAATTCAGTGACCGTCCTTGACTTCAATTATGATTGTGCCAGTGCAGCCTCTATTATTCACAGCAATTCAATGCGATCAGGATTTGATATTGGGGTTATGGACTCTTTAATAGCAGCTACGGCATGGGTTCATGATGAATATACAGATACTCTACGTATGGGTTATCGGAATGTAGGAGAGGAATCTCATTGGATAGATCAATCCGGCAAAAATCTACTTATTTCAATTGGTAAATTTGATTCAAATCCGAATTCTTCATTAATCGAACAATTTAACTGGTTTAAGAATCATACCGAAAATCACCCTATGAGTGAACCGGATTAAGATGGAATATATATTGCATCTGTCCCAGAACTTGAAGGATGCCATACACAGGCAATAACTCTTGATGAATTAAAAGATGGAATCAAAGAAGCTATTGAACTGTATTAGATGTTGAATCTGACCTCGTTGATGAAGTGCCATTAGAATTCGTAGGCATTCAGAATGTAGAGGTAGCTGTATCAAAGGATAAAATCAAACCTCTTCCGGCCAGTAAAGTCATCAAGGCTCCTTAGAAGATCGGTTTTCAACAGATAAGACAAAAAGGAAGCCATTTATTTATGCGTCATCCTGATGGACGGACCACTATTATCACAGTTCATCCTGGTGAGAAAATTGGCAAAGGGATGATTAGAAAAATTATTAATGATGCTAAGATAACACGAGATGAATGGCTTAACTTAATTTGAAAATAATTCTATTAATCTTATTTTCGTGCCCTTTCATTGATTACGAATTTTTGAAAATAAATATTTCAGCCCAATTTCATGCACCCGCTTGATGCCCCGTTTTTCCCTAAAACTGGGTCCGTGACTCAAATAATATGATTATGGAAAAATGGTAAATAGATATGAATAAGAGTATTAGATACATTTTAGCTATTATTATAATTGCTCACATTGTGTTTTTCACAGGATGTGTTGAGGAAGAAACCACTGTTTCAATCGAAACACCAACCATAACCGCATTATCTACGCCAATACCAGAGCAGCCCAATATGTCTAACTCATCACTTATTTCAGTGGTGCCAAAAACAACAACAACAACAACCCAAAATAATAATTCAATAGCTATCCTACGGATTGGGGAGATCATCACAGATCCAGATTTGTATGAAGGAAAAGATGTTATTCTCAAAGGGAAGTATGGTGGTTGGGGGCAGTGCGAAGGTGTAAAAATGGGAACAACGGGACCTCCATTGGCAGTCTCTATGAGTGCAGTCGTTATATTTGATGAAACTGGATGCATATATTTTGAGGGAGTGGAGTGGATTTCCGAAAGACCGATTTCAGACCCTTTTAATCCCGCGTATGAAACAATTACTATCAAAGGAAAAGTATATTTAGATAAAGTAGGAACACCGTATATAAGTAAATCAAATGCAGAAACACCGTATATAAGTAAATCAAATGCAGAAACACCGTATACAAGTAAATCAAATGCAGAAACACCGTATATAAGTAAATCAAATGCAGAAACACATACATCAGGTGGCGGTCAGGGTTGTGCGAGCATACAGGCTGCTATAAATGCAGCAAAAAACGGTGATACGGTAGCTGTAGCTGCTGGAACATATATTGAGAATGTGGTTGTCAATAAATCGATAAATCTTATAGGGGCAGGATCTGGAGTTACGATTGTAAGAGGTTCCAATCCCTATGATCATGTATTCAACGTCTCTGTAAATAACGTAACTATCAGTGGATTCACAGTAAAACGTGCAAAATCAAAATATGATTATCGTTTTGCCGGCATATACTTAAATGGAGTAAAATATGCCACGATTTCGAATAATACTGCTATGTACAACGAGTATGGGATGTATATCCAAGCTTCCAGTAACAACACCTTAACTAATAATACCGCATCGAACAATAAACAGGGTATCTATCTGAGTTCTTCTAACAACAACATGCTGAGTGGTAATAATGCAAGTTCGAATATTTGGGATGGCATCCTTCTGAGATATTCAAGTAACAATACGCTGAGTGGCAACAATGCATTGGATAATTCAAACGGCATCCGGATTGTACAATCTTCCAACTACAATATGCTGAACGGCAACAACGCAACCTTGAACAGTTACGGCATCGTTGTGGATTCTTGTAACAACAACGTGCTATGTGGCAACATTGCGTCAAACAACAGCGGCCGTGGGGTCCATATGTACAATTCCAGCAATAATACATTGAGCGACAACGATGCTTCATGCAATGGCGACTGCGGTATGGATTTAGACTCTTCAACTAACAATACACTGATTGGAAACAACGCCTCGGACAATAACTATGGCATCTGGATAACCGCTTCCAGCAACAACAACATTTATAACAACTATTTCAACAACACAAACAATTTTAATTTTTATTTTGGCAAACCCATCTACTACAACTGCTGGAACGCTACCAAAACGAGCAACAAGAAAATCATCGGCGACCCATATCTTAGCGGTAATTTCTGGGCTTATCCGAACGGCACAGGCTTTAGCCAGACCTGTGCTGATGAAGATCGTGATGGTATATGCGATTCATCTTATACACTTGATATTAACAATATCGATTATATGTCACTGGTACATAAAGATAAAAATTTCAGCAATTAGATTTAAATTCAAACAATTTTGCAAACACCGATTGCCTGTTGAGGAAAAGCAGGCAGAAAAGGAACAAAAATTGCAAGGTTTTGGGATGAGGATTTCACCCGAATGGGAAGATTTTCATCACTCTATTTATCCATCCCGATGCCTTCGGATTATTAGTCCGTGGTCGTTGACTGCAGTAAGATGGCATAATGTTATGTGGGAGTAAGTGAGCGAAATTGCGAACCGGTGCTTTGCGGCGCTTATTCACCTAATCTCCACGTGAAATGTACCAAAATGTAAATACCATAAAAATTATATATAACGTAAGCCGTTTGGAATTTATGTTTTGAAAATGGATTGTGAACAGAGGAGGGCACATGAAATGCAGACCGTCGGACGTACTAAAACTGTGATTTTCGAAGAAAAATATGGTGTAACTATAGATAAGTTCTCTACAACAGCAGATGTTGAGAAATTTATGGAAGATGAAATTGGTAGGAAATTAAAAGTCGTTGAACTTCGTAATCATGGCATTGTATCTAACAGAGGTAATATCTTTAAGTTAAGAGATTATGATATAAATCGTAGGTTTGACGAGATTATAAACTTGTAGATAAGGTAACAAATTTCATGGATATAGATGTAGAGGAAGTTTTTAAGTTCTATAGAACTGAATTTGTACCAGCATATTCTGATTTGGTTGGATACATCGGTGACAAACCCCGCCAAATGTTGATTGAACTCGAAAATACACTTGCACATATATCTCAATATTTTAATTCTGAATTAGATATTTCAGACAAAGATGAGAACATTGCAAAGGCATACAACCATTTAGTTCGTGCTACATCAGATTGTTATAAATTGCTTTGGGTGACCCTATATGAGCAATTGATAATTATAGAAAAAGATGAGTTCAAAAGAAAATTCGGTCTTAATATATCAGAAAAAGAATTTCGTACTAAATTCCAATCAATTAAAAAATTGGCACAAGAAGCCAGAAGAATAGAGCTGACATCAATAGGATTGGCATCTATGACATCTCTTAGCAAATACAAAGAAGTTGTAAAAGATAGTTATGAGTTGATAGATACAATAGATGAAGATAAATTGCGAGATATCAACACATTGAAGAGATTTGTTTTTAGTAAGGAATTCATAATAGGAATAATCGCGGGTTTAATTTCTGGATACTTACTGCATATTTTTATCGCATAACCCCATAAACCTATGTGCAGAACTCACGTGCTCCACCCACCTCTGCCTGCATCTACTCAAACACGCGATTTCCAGCGAGTTATGATGCTCGCAATTCATTGCGGAGTTGTTAACGAATTGTAATTGCACATTTTAATAAATTATCTGAAACTATTTATATACCCTTGAGACCGGACACCGATGTCGAAAATCCTCTGATTTGTGTTTATGGCACTACATTTATTAGTATTTAATACTGAGTTTATGCCTATCGATTTGAAAGGTATTTGTCAATTTTGTGTAACTATCAATTTATGGATTATTCAGTCTATTGATAATGTTTATGTATGGCTGAACAGTTACAATTATCTTTAAAAATCACAATATCTTTCAACTATATGCACAAAGCCGACTACGGCTAAATCTAAGTCTAAGCGCTTGTCGAAAACAACTTATCGAAATTTATTCATACCATCTGATAACAAATCTGCGTTCATTCGCGTTTATCTGCGTTTTGTTCTTTAATAGTTATCACCTTATTTTTCCTCAAGCCCTAACTATAATCATAATATCAGGAGGAACTGTGTCCGGATCAAATACATTATTTGGCAACCAGAGGTTGGACCCATATAACACCCATAATTTCATTGTAGAGATTGAAGGAATAATAATAGGTGGATTTAGCGAGGTCTCGGGTCTGAACATTGAGACAGAAGTCGAATCTATAAAGGAAGGGGGAGCCAATGATATTGAATATAAGCTTCCGAAAGGCACAAAATACTCAAACATTACGTTAAAGCATGGAATTACCGATTTTGATCTCATCTGGAGATGGTATGATGATGTTATAAATGGAAAGGTCAAACGGAAAAACGGCTCGATATTTCTTTGCGATCAGAATGGATCACCACTGGTAACATGGGGATTTGTTGATGCATATCCAATTAAACTGGATGGTCCATCACTTAACGCCACAACTAGTAACATTGCAACTGAGACCCTGACTTTAGCTCATCACGGACTTAAAAGAATAGTATGAACATTCCACTTAATAACATTGACACAATTGTATGTGAACACCAATTACATACGGATTGTAGTATACTGCAGGATAAGCTACCAGCAGTGCTGCCGGTAAAATTTTCAATGAAAGTTCGCGGACCTTCTTTTTTAAAACAAATTGTCCGGAAGTATGATGTCATCACAAGATCATACAGATTTCCATCATTAATATTGCTCAGGTCACTGGAAAATGCCGGTGGGATAACTAAGTTAACAAATATCAATATAAATAACATAAAAAAATTATTGAATGTCGGCATCAGGCAATATATTGATCTGTATATGACTATCCAATCATGGCAAACTGCACATGTCCCAGACATATACAATATTTCATTGTTACCTGAAAGATATGTGCATAAACAGGTGAATATGCGAACAGATCGTGTAAAATATACAAAACATGTTGCAATTCCCTGCTTGATGAGATACTTACAGCAAATTGACGATCAAGATTCTGGTTATGGATATCAGCATGTGTCAGCAAAGACTCCAGCAAATACGAAATTCGCGCGAGCACTGCCGGAAAAGATAGTATATCAAAGAAAAAGAAGCGAGAATACAAAGCAGGTAAATCTTCGTTTTCATTCGGATTTACTTAGACTACATAATTTTACAAATAATATACAGCAAGAAAGATATCCATTAGGTCTATTTAACTCACATCATACATTTATAAAAAAGATACTGGAAAAAAATGCAGGAAATAAGACTGTACTAATCCTCTCAAAAAACCACGATCCTGAGAGCAACATTCGGGTCATAATGGACACATTTCGGCCGGTTCTGGGAAGAACATCGCAGGAAAAAACACAATTTCAAAACAGTGTAAGAACGGAAAATGCAAACCTGTCAAAAAATCATCCGGATAAATACGATGATCCGGATCTTCCAGGAGTAGGAGTAAGTAAAAGCACAAAGACCAGGGACGTAATGGGGTATCCTCTCACCCATATAAATGAGAAGAATCCAAAAATAGATGCCATAATGGCGCATATTCAAAAAAGAAATAAACTTGTGTATGAAAAACATGATGCTTTTCTTAAGCGAACAGCAGGCCGTTATTTGTTGGCTGAAAAAATTAATATTGCAAACAAGTTGATCTTGAACATGCATATTGTAAGATCGAGAGTGACGAATCAGGAAACTGGTGGGATCCCTGAATTGTTGTCCCACAAAAATGGTGTTTTTTTACAATATGCCGGTGACGCACGGGAAGGCATGATCGAACCGTTAAAAGGCCCGCCAAATAGTATTGCCAGGAAATCATATGACCTGGTTCTCAGGAAACCTGCCGTTCATAGTGCAGTGGTAATCCCTGAAAACACAGGCAAACCAGATACTATCAAAACTGAAAGAACTAAAATTGATACGGAAAAGGAAAACATCATCGGGACAAATATCACAGCAAGGGACAGTATTGGTGATGTCTCAATTATTGCCGATAGGGTGTATAAACTTCTTGAAACAAGAATTTCAATTGAAAAGGAACGGAGGGGTCTTTAGGTAATGGAGAAAGCCAAAATATATATTCTGGATGATCAGGGCAAGGGTGTTGTCAAAGATAAAACAATAGAGGTCATGTTTAACCCGACTGATTATACAAGCACCATAAATGCAACATGGGTAGGTGAAGAAGGTATGACCCCTGCGTTTACAAAAACAAATTTTGGCACGTTGACACTTAATTTATTTTTTGATACGTATGAACTCGGTGCTGATGTCAGGGAAGATAATGAAATACCAATTTTCGGCAAGGTCAAAAAAATAGCAGGAACAAAAAGAATTATGGAACTTGCTGTTCCAACTGTTGAGGGCAAAGAAACAAAAAAGCCACCTGTATGTTTGTTCAGCTGGGGGAAATTTAATTTTAAAGGCGTTGTGCAATCAGTAACTCAAAACTTCACAATGTTCCTCTCAACCGGAATCCCGGTGCGTGCGAAGTTAACCATCATAATGAAACCTATTGTGAACGCACAGGACATGTTAAAGCTGAAAGGTGTTGGGGCATGCAGAAAGATCAGGCAGGTCAAACAGGGAGAAAGGCTGGATATCATAGCAACACAAGAACTTAAGAACCCATTTTTATGGCGCAAGATAGCTGAGATAAATGACATTGATGATCCGCTTAATTTCCCTGGTCCTGATGACATTGGTAAAATTATCATAATACCTGATTGATGTCGCGTTAACCATATAATATCGCCAGGTGGGGGTAACAAAACAGGTTAAAAAAACGACGCAACCGCGCGCGAGCGCGGCATGTTCCAATACCATGAACATGAAATACAAAATTAGTTTTTGTTTATCTCGCTTTCCGCAGGTATCTACAAAAATTCAATAATTTATTCTGATGGCGTTTATGTCAATTATACACCCATGAACTATTAACGATAATGTCAAAAACACCGCAAATTTGTCCATAAA
>DQIP01000153.1 GCA_020793565.1 Candidatus Methanovorans sp. | reverse complement strand
TTGACCTACTTTTCGAGTAGGTGCAAGATATATTTATGCTCTTGCAAAAAAGGAGTATATACGAACTCGGACTACATAATCTTATAGATTATATACAACAAGAAAATCTCCATATTTTGTCATTTCTTTCGTCGTCTTACTTCTCCCGGTACGCCTTCGAATATGCATTCTACTCCACCGATGATTCAACCCCTCAAGTGCATTATGCCTGACCACATCCAAAATCTCCCCTTCACAATTCACAGTTTTCATAAACAATTCATCCATGTGACTTTGACAATTTTCATATATTTTATCCGACACCTTTTCCAAATCGCAGCCAACCTTTCTGCCCTCCGCCCGAATTTTCTTCATTGCCCCAAATATGTCTTTCTTGAGTTTAGCAGCATTCGTCGGCTGATTATTCTGTTCCCTCCCTCTAAATTCCCGACTCACCCGCAACACGCATCGAATTTCTTCAAACCATTTACAAATATGTCCAACCGTAGTGAAATATGATTTCACATCCTTGTCATCCACCATTTTTTTCAAATACGCATCAAACTTCAAAACCACACTAACTCCAAGGTTATGTCTGGCATTCCACATCACAATCTTTTAAGGCATCTCGTAATTTCCATCACACGATTCATTACCTCTAAATACGGCAGCACAAACGGATAATCAGACCGGCATTCTCTTGGATAAACGATGTATTCCATTGCAAGCATGATCCAATAGTGTTCTGCGGCCACAATTTTATTTGTGGACTTAGTCCCCTTTAAATATTTCTTATTTAGCGATCTAAACTTAGAATGAATTTTAGCATTCACAACTTTATTTCGTAATGTTGTATATCGCTGCTTGAACAAAATATCACCAAGATTTCGAACATAATGGCAATGATATATCTTATGTGGCACATTGGGGTAAACTTCAGAGACCGCCTCAGAGATTTCCTTTGACATGTCCCTGATAATCACAAGCGGTGATCCATCTCGCTTTCCGCAGGTATCTACAAAAATTCAATAATTTATTCTGATGGCGTTTATGTCAATTATACACCCATGAACTATTAGATATAATGTCAAAAACACCGCAAATTTGTCCATAAATAGCACACTTATAAAATATAAATGCAATTGAATTTTTGAAAACACTATCAGGAAAAATAATACGAATATTCATTTTACCTGCGGAAAGTGCAATAATTGGTAATTAATATGCTATTTATGTATATAAAACACCTGAATACCTATAAATTTAAATATATTTGTTATTATTTTATGAAATGGTTCGGAAAACTACAGTAAGATACGGAGAAATAAAGTAATAGCTCTTTGTGGCTAAATCTCTTGTCACGATTTATTTCATATGGAATATATTGAGAAGTCTCACGTTGAATTAATAAATATCATGGAGATTCTTTTTTAAGACCTGAGAAATTGAACGAATTCAAATATCACCCTGTCATTCATACCTCAATGCATCAACCGGCTTTAGTTTGGATCCCTGGTATGCAGGAATAACTCCTGCGAACATACCAACTAAAACAGAAATTGAAAGAGCTAATATTACCACATTCAATGAAACGATCGTACCTCCACTGGCCAGTGTCAAATCGCCCATCAAATAAGGCAGTGCTTCCGATATAAATATTCCAAGAATAACGCCGATTATCCCACCCACAAGTCCTATAAGTCCGGCATTAAACAGGAATATCGTTAATATGTCCCGGTTTCTTGCTCCAATTGCTTTCATGATTCCTATCTCTTTAGTCTTTTCTAAAACAGATGTGAACATCGTATTCGTTATTCCAACCACTCCAACCAAAAGGGAAACAGCCGCAATAGCAGTTAAGAATAAACTAACCGAACTCATCATTTCAGATCTCATTTCCATGATCTGCACGTTGGAAGTTACAGTAAAATCCCTGTCACTTTCAGTGACATGCCTGGTAATCATTAATTTATACTCAATCTTTTCCACAACGACATCAAGGTTCTCTTCATCCCTGATCTTTACGACAATAGAATCATAGATGTCTTTTTCTTTATCATCCAGAACTTGATATGCCATCTGGATCGGCATAATGACATTAGTGCTCTGATCATCCATTATTCCAACAATCCTAAAAGAGCTGCCTTCTATATTGATAACTTTATTAATTCCAAGTGTTTGATCAAAATAATTATCTGCCAAACTTGCACCAATCAAAATCACATTCTGATCTGCCGAATCAAGCATTCTGCCATCACGAATATCTTCAGTCGTTATCTTTGACCACACCTTTTGATCAACTCCTGTGAGCGATAATGAACCGGTTTCACCACGATAGGATACATCCACATTCCCTCTAATTTGAGTATCGATCAGATCAATATCAGGTATTCCCTTCAATGCTTGAATATCACTTCTGTCAAGTACTGTTTCATCATCAGTTGCCTGTGTACTTAATGTTGGCAAATATCTAAAATGCTTATCCCCACTTCTGGAAAATCCCGGGGTGATAGTAAGGATGTCCCCTCCCAGATCATCAATTTGCGCATTGAGCGACTGTTCCATACCTTCTCCAATCGAAACAATTGCGATTACCGATGACACACCAATGACAATTCCTATAATGGTCAGCCAGCTCCGCAATTTGCTGTGTATCATCATATTAAGTGCATGTTTTAAGCATTTACTCAGTTTCATTGGTGGATTCCACTATTTTCATTTTTCACGGTAATTTTGCTTTTTGAAAAAAATCACGGATTGTGAATTGAGGGTCAACAAGTTTCTTATGTTGATATTTTCTATAGAATACAATCGCAAGTATCAGGACTACAAATCCGACAATGTAAAATGTACTATTTGAGATACCATCATCTTGTGGAATTCCTCTTTTATCGGTTGCATCTGTTGTTGTATCTAAATTAATACTGTTGGGACTTATATCCACAACTTTTTCCATAATTTTTCTTTCGCCCACAGTGTCGGTATAAGCAATTTGAATTTTAATACCATTAGATTCCGGCTTCTGATCCGGTAGAACAGATGTTTGTTGTATTGGTATCAAATTAAAACTTGCAATCGTATAATCGCCTTTATTGAGATTGCCGATTATCATTGAATTGGAACCACTAACCTGCCAACCACTCTGCTTAGGAACGATTACAGAAACAGAATAAGCAGGATTGCTTCCTATATTTGCCACGGTAAAAGAGGTTCCACTGTATGAACTTTCAGAAAAAGTTATATCAAAATCAGTTCCCCCACCTACATTTGTACCTGCAATTGTTGATATCTGACATTCTTCTCCCGTGATGGAATCTACATACGTAAGGTAAAGTTTGAGTTCATATAATCCCGGATTTGCATTTGGATCAGCTAAAACCTGATATTCAAGTTCTACGCTATCACCAATATCAATGTAATCAATATACTTTGTATTGTCACTTCCAACCGGTAATATGATCTTGTTATCGTTTATCCAGCTAAATGTAAGGTATTTTAATGGCACTTTTCCTACGTTATTTATTGTAAATATCATACTGGTCTGCTTTCCCGGGACAAGACTCGTTTTATCAATCTGGATAATTTCAGCCATTATCCTGCCTCTAACATCAATTGTAACACTATCTTCTCTTGAAAATGGTTTACCTTGTTCATAATATCGAATAGTTAGATCATAACTACCTGCGGCTGCATTGTCATCAATTTTCAACTTATAAGAAATAAGTTTCATATTATCATCATTTTGATATGCATTTATAGTACTGATCTTTCGTATTGCCGATTCACCCTGAACTAATGTTAGAGGGTATTCAGGTTCAATTTCAACGATCAGATCATTTACCGACTCACCACCAATATTTTCAATACCCAAATGTATCTCAACAACATCTCCCACAATTGCCGGATTGGGATCCTGATTTATCAGATCGATAAAAAGAGCCTTCGAATCGGATAATACTCCTCCGGAAACAGGAGATAATATTGCTATGAAGCAAAAAACCAGCAAAGCAACACTTGTCATTCTCATTTTAATTCACCTTGTTTTAATTCGATTTATTTGTAAAATCTTATTGTAATATCTTATTGTAAAATTTCATCAATTTATTCTATAAGTCAACGAAATCAAATTGGCTCAAACGTTATATCTAACCATCCTGAATTCTGATTATTTCCCCGTCTTTTAATTCAATAGTTGTATTGGCATATTTTGCAAGATTCAAATCGTGAGTGACCATTATGATTGTTTTGTCTTTTTCTCTCCACAATTTTTCAAGCATTTTAAGAATATTTTCTCCGGTTACACTGTCAAGCGCTCCTGTTGGTTCATCCGCTAAAATAATTTCAGGGTCTGTCACAAGACATCGGGCAATTGAAACTCTTTGTTGTTGCCCTCCGGAAAGCTGAGAAGGTAAATAATGCATTTTATCGGATAGTCCTATAAATTCAAGGATCTCTCTTGTTCTTTTAGAAGCAATACTGTCATTTTCCTCCTGGAATTCCAGTGGAAGCATGACATTTTCAAATGCACTCATGGTTGGAATCAGGTTATATTGCTGGAAAATAAATCCTATTGTTTTTCCCCGAAATGTTGCCAGATCCGATTCGCTTAACTGGCTAATATCCTGACCTTTTAAAAATATTCTGCCTTTTGATGGAACGTCCAAACATCCGATCAAATTCATCATTGTGGATTTTCCACTACCTGATGCACCAATAATAGCAACAAAATCTCCCTTTTTGATTTTTACGTCTATCCCTTGCAATGCAGGAACTTCAACTTCACCCATTTGGTAAATTTTCCATACATTTTCAAAATTGAGTAATGTATCAGTAGGTTCCAATTTAGTTCCCTCTTATGCATCTTTTAGAATAAATTATAAAATTACGCATACTCAATTTCAACATGATGAATCAAACAATGTACAATATCACATATAAGCAAGAAGAAGAGAAAATGTACACTTTAAGTCCACTTTTATTATATATTAGTTAACCTAAACATCAGGTATATGCTTATACACCCGTTCGATTATTCAAGACTGGCTGTAGAACTTAGTTACACGTTGATAATTGTATTTTTTTGTTTCATGATATACATCAAAACAAAAGAGATGTACGATCTGACAAAATATAAGGGAATACAATATTTTAGAATTACTTTCTTATTCTTCGGATTAGCCTATCTTTTTAGATTTTCTTTTATTTTATTTTTGTTGATTGGGGTAACATTTGATGATTATTCATTGAGTATCGCATTTAAGTTTGTTCCACTTGTACTTAGTGGATACTTCAGCACAATGGCAATTCTTTCATTAACATATAGTACAATATGGAAAAAAATTCATTTCAAGCACACATTATTGATATCTAATGTAATTGCTATTTTTATATCTGGTATTGCACTTATCTCAATCGATCCGTTCCCCCTGATATTATCGCAAGCAATACTGCTTATTTTTACAATTGCTTACCCCATTTATAGCAAATCGAAAAAAGTTTCACCTCTTTTTATTTTATATATAATGTTTTTCTTGTTTTGGGTTATTAATCTGCTCACATTATATACGAAAAGATTTCTTCCATTCGAAATACAAATTTTATTAAACGTTGTATCGATTGTATTAATTGGAATAATCTATTATAAGGTGTACAGATGGACAAAATAAAGCGAAAAAGAGAACGCTTAGAAATAATATTCGATATACTAAAGATTATCCGAAATCATCAAAATTCAATAAAACCTACACCTTTGTTAAGATATTCGAATTTATCGTCGCAACGTTTCTCAGAATATTTAACGGAACTATTGGACAAGGGTTTTGTTAAAGAAATCGATGATGAAAAAGGAAAACGGTTCCTGACGTTGACAGATAAAGGATTTACATATCTGAAAAAATACAAACTGATCTTAGGGTTTATTGAAGAATTTGAATTATAGCCCCGGTTTTCCACCTGAAAATTAAAATCGGCATAATGCACTTTAAAAATCCCACCTGAAATTAATCCACTTCTTTAATAATAATTTTTGCAGATAACATATCCTTGTCCTCTTTTTCAATCCAGTCATAAACTGTTTCGAGCTTCCATTGATCACCCATTCCGGATACTTGAATCGTTATGCTTAAATCTCTGACATGGTACTGTATTCCAGCACGGTAGGGACTGGATACGTGGTAACTTCAATGCCTGTTTCTTCCACGGCTGCGATAACATTTACCCATAAAAACAGGGATTCCTGATTTACCGACCTCGATCGGCGCACCGAATGGTGACTCTCCATCTTTACCTATTGTAACTACACCGCTTATATCAGACTTTTTTGCAAGTTCGAATATATCATGGGCTTTTTCAGCGGCTGATGCAGGAATCTGCCGCATGCTTGCAAGTATCTTGACTGAGCCTGTTTCAAGCACATCCGGAACAGATGTTGAATGCCTGCTCATAAATATATCAATTGTAGTGTTAGGTCTTAACCGAACACCAATGAGTAACCACTACGTAATGTTAATTCCTTTATGATCATTCCATCATAAACCTTGTCAAGCTACCTCTTGCCCATGCCATCTCATCCCGGGACATTAAAACCTCAAACCCGCTGCCTGCAATTCTGAGACTACCATCTCCGCAGACAATACCGCCAACCATACCAATAACACTTGCAGGCACGGCTTTCAACATCTCCATAACAACATCCGGTTCTGAAGTCGTAAGTATTGCGCACGCATGTGATTCCGAAAACAGGATATCATCAGCACGAAGAGAGCTACCGGTTGTACTCAGGTCTACCTGTGCGCCTATTGTATCACACATCTCGCACAGGGTCACAGCCAGTCCGCCAAGTGACACATCATGCGCAGCAGTGATCTTTCCGCTTCGCACAACCTCAATCAGCGTATCCACGATCTTACTGGCGTTATCTGGAACTGTCGGAACATGTCCGTTTGTTCCCATATTGATAACATTGTAGTATTCAGAACCACCTGGTTCATCGCGTATCTCGCCGACAAGGATGACTGTATCCCCTTCATTATCAAATGTTGCAGGCGGGGCGATCGTCACATCCTCCACGACCCCGACCATACCTATCGACGGGGTGGGCAGGATCGCTGTATTGAACTCACCGCTCTCATTATAAAGTGAAACATTGCCGCCCACTACCGGAATTTCCAGTTCGCGCGCGCCGTCGCCAAGTCCGAGTATTGCGTGTTTGAACTGCCAGTAGATATCCGGTCTTTCCGGATTTCCAAAGTTCAGGCAGTCCACTATCGCCACCCCTCTCGCGCCTTTTATTGCAAGGTTCATCGCATTCTCATAAATTGTACCTTTTGCTCCCTTGTACGGGTCGAGCAGCGTATGGCGCGGGTTGCAGCCGCATGATAGTGCAAGTCCGGTTGTATCCGTAATTCGAAGTACTCCCGCATCATCACCCGGCTTTACAACAGTTCTTACCTGAACTTCATGGTCATACTGCCTGTATATCCAATCCTTTGATGCCACATTATGTGATGAAAGGACATCCAGCACTGCCTGTTTCATGTCCGCAGGAAGTGATGGTTTTTCACCGATATCACGTGATTGTGGTTCCGTGGACGGGCGCTCGAAAGTCGGTGCCCCTTCATTTAAGAGTTTGATAGGAATGTCGGTAACGATCTCGCCTTCAAACTCAACGGTGTAATACTGCCTTTCTGTCAATTCCCCGATCAAACTTGCATTAAGATCATACTTTTTGGCAATAGCAAGCACGGCATCCACATCACCAGGTTCAACTTCCAGCACCATACGTTCTTGTGATTCAGCGATAAGGATCTCGTATGGCGTCATGTTGGTTTCGCGGAGTATTACATTATCGGCAATGATATGTAAACCAAGGTTCCCTTTCGATGCCATCTCGGAACTTGCACCGGCAAGCCCTGCGGCTCCAAGGTCTCGACATGCCTTAACATATCCTTTATTGATTGTCTCAAGCGTGGCTTCGATCACCAGTTTCTCTGTGAACGGGTCCCCCACCTGTATGCTGGGGCGGTCTTCCGCTTCCGCACTCTCTGAGAGGTCACGTGATGCAAATGACGCGCCTCCAAGGCCGTCGCGCCCTGTTGTAGAGCCCATGAGTATGATCTTGTTACCCGCTTTCTGTGCGCATGCTGTCACAATATCTTCCTCGCGCGCCAGTCCTATACAGACCACATTCACAAGTGGGTTTCCGCTGTATGACCCGTCAAAGTACGCCTCACCGCGCACAACCGGCACGCCGATGCAGTTGCCATATCCGGCAATACCTTCAATGATATGCTCAAATAAGTAGAGGTTCTTGGGGCTGTTGAGAGGTCCGAAGTACAAGGGGTCCATAAGTGCAATCGGGCGCGCGCCCATTGATATAATATCACGCACGATTCCGCCAATTCCGGTGGCTGCGCCGTTATTCGGGTCAACGTACGAGGGGTGGTTGTGGCTTTCCATACCAATTGCAAGCACCCATCCGTTCCCGATCTTAATAATGGCTGCATCATCTCCGGGACCTATGACCACGCGGTCGCCTGTCGATGTGAAGGTACTCAGTAGCGGTGCACTTGAGCGGTATGAGCAGTGTTCACTCCATAGATTCAAAAAACAGCCCTGTTCAACCGGATTCGGTTCTCTCCCCATTTCATTTGTTATTATATTCAGGTCATCTTCAGGTAACATTCATGCGCCTCGTATTAATTAAAAAATATGATATTGTTGATACAACGATAAAGCATCTGTGATTAAATAAACATTTCTTTATTGTACATAATTTACAATTATCGCTAAAAAATACTATTTGTTTACTGTTCCACGATCATTTGATGAACAGCGCTCATAAGTTTGCAATACTCTTTTATGTTGTGGTGTATTTCATCTGCAATTTCTTCGTGGTACGTGTGGGTCGTAAAATTCCTCTCACCTGTTATCCGGAGTGTTTCCATTGTTTCTACTTCTACTTCTTCTTCGGTCAGCAGTTGAATTTCAAAAGATTCCTTGAAGCAGGATTTTGGAGAATTGCATACAACACATTCAATTTTTTTCAAGTACTCTTTTGTCAGTTTCCAGGACATTTCAAAACTGTATCCAAATCCCTGTATATTTCCTTGTTCTTGAACCGAACAGGACAATTGACACATCCTTATTCTTGGGGAACTCCAGCACCACATCCTTTACTTCGTCCAGACATTTTTTGGATTACTGATATCAGTTCCATATACTTAAATCCTTGACTTGATTTTTACAATCTGTTCAACTAAGGGATTTCACAAAATTTAATATACCCAGTTTTCGTTGTTTCGAAATCAGAAGCACATACAGGCGT
>DQIP01000154.1 GCA_020793565.1 Candidatus Methanovorans sp. | reverse complement strand
GGGTTGTAATGCATCAATCCAACGTTTGGTGTGTCTGGAGTGGATGTGTGCAGCTGGCAGGAGCTAATATTGGGTAAAAAAACTGATGTGCCAGAGTCGGATTATGCTGCGGGCGCGCACATATATTTAGAGAACAGTAAGGTTAATGCCCAGCAGCTGCCCATTACTGGAACAGGACAAATACCAGTTGGCCAGCACTACAGTACCTGGAATCGAGAAAGCATCGCATGGAACTCCAGTGCTGCTATAGTGAATGAGGCCAACGTTATAGCAGCGGTCATAGAAACCTATTGTCCGCAGACTGCCGATATACATTTGCGGGAAATCGCGCAGTACTATACAGGATATGCATCACATGTTACGCAAGTTTCTCATAGTATGTAATCCATATGATTATATGGTTCGAATTAATCCGGGTATAGCGAGGATTATCCCGACAAAGCAGATCAATGTGGCGTGGGTGTGTTGACATTGGCGCAATTGCTTTTTCACAGGGTTCCGGATCTGGGCCGAGTTTTCGTACTGTTGCGTTCGCAGCCAGAATACTGGCTATGATAAATGTGGTAAAACGTAGAGAGCATAGGGGATACGGAAAATAAGGTCACTATCGATAAATTCCAGCTACCAAAACGCTCCCGACAAGATAAGAAACCTATAAATGGGGGGAACGCATCCCAAAATATGGGAGAACACAGGCAATCTTGCCGTCGTTTGGATCAACCAAATATAAGATGGCGTGACAGTCCCCATTGATAAATACTTATATGTTATGCAAATATATAGTTAGAAATAACATAATTATGAATAACAGGGTGCTATAAAAATGATGGAATCCGGTATATTGTATCGTTTCGCTTTTATGCGTAACGTTGTACTAATAGTATCTATATTATTAGTGGGTTGTGTGGTTTCGGGTATTGTATCAGGCACGAGTGTATCTGACTGCATAGAGTGCCATGATGTTGCAAACACCACAACAGAGTGTAATGTATCGGTATCAGATATGACCCAGTCCGATAATATTCATGCAAGTTTGAACAGCGACATGAGCGGTATTGCCAGCACCAATACAAATAGTGCCAACAACAGCATGTGCTGGGGCTGCCACGTAGACGATGGCAGCGAACCATCGGCAGGCTATGATTGTTCCAACACAGCGATAATTAACAATTGCTATGAATGTCATGACGGAAGTGACAGCAGCGCGCCAGAGGTGAAAGAACATTTCAAATTAGGCGACGATATTGAAGCGGAAACGAACGCTGCAAATGCAACTGATTCTTGCATCGAGTGTCATAAACAGGACGAGATGAAACATACTTATACAGAATATGATGGCCGTTACAGTGACTTATCATTGGCATCTCATTATGGAATAAAGAGAGATGACCTTGTTGATTTGAATATTAGTACTTCTGCTTACTGTATGTACTGCCATAATAATAGTACTACTGTTTTTCCTGTCACTAATAATTTCATGACAAGTCATGCCACTATAAGCAGTTGCACAAATGATGACTGCCACGATATCGGCCGTATTCACGATGAATCACTTGAAAAGTATGAGACCGAAGGATGTGAGGAATGCCATAGTGGTAAAATGGATATAACATTACATGCCGACGACGTAAACTGTCTTCAGTGTCATAACAATAACACTCTGAACTACTACTCAGGAACTATACTGTCCTCAGGTTCGTATTATACCAAAACAACGATACATAGCACCAATAATACATCCAGTAACAGCAACACGTTATCGCCTCTCTGTACTGAATGTCACACAAAAATCGCTGCTGAGATTCAGGAGGGATATGAAAATTCATCGGGCGGATATGCCATGATGGATAACAATAGAACTCTTGCACCATATGGTTCGAATATGACACACAAGCGGGATACATTAATGACTCGCGGTGGTTTTGGAAATGATTTGCCAAGTGAAGGGGATATGTATGCTAGGCATGCAAATCCAAATACAGGTGGTGCATGGGTTGGTGCATCCAATCTGGCAAGAGCGGCATATCCTAATCAGATTTGCATCAATTGTCATTCAAATATTGTAGAAGACTGGGAGTCATACGGCATGTGCTCTTCAAATGTATGCCATAATCTTGATAGTCCAAATGCACACGAAATTGTAAAAACTAAATGCAATTATTGCCATTTATCTGGTAATTATCCTTTACATTTATTCACGACAATAAAACTCAGTTTACCAAAAAACTATCTAACCGTACTTTTACCAGACGCGGGTTATAATGCTGATACGATGCTAAATAACAGCGCTCACAGAAATATGGTGTGGGACAATGCTGAAAGTAAGCCAACAAACCAGATCGGTTGCCTTGTGTGCCATACAAATGTTAATTTTACTATTGATTATACTGCAGGTAATGAACTAAATATTATCGTCACAGATCGCTCTGGCATCCATACATGGAACTCCAACCCGGACTGCACAAAGTGTCACGCAAATACCATTGCTGCTAATTCTCGCTGGGGTAGCGGAAAATCCAAAGAACATGGAAGTATGATTAACAATACTGCCTGCCTGAGTGGATGTCATGCAGGAAGTGAACGCACATTCACAAGTATAGCACCCTTGCCATTGCCTGAACGCGGGCACGGGCACGATGTACAACCTGCGGGCGGTCCGGACTGTATCGGCTGTCACAACACAAGTGGAGTATCCCCAAAGGTTAACTTTAGCGTAGTGAATGATTCACTTTCCATACACCAGAACATCAGCACTTATGACAATGACACCATCGACAGCATTGATGGTGTCAACGATACCAACAAGATATGTTGGGCTTGCCATATGGAAACTAGTCAATACACAGACAAAATAAACAAGAAAGCCCATGCAGACAGGTTAGGCGATTTCAACAGCGTACCAGTCTACACCTGCGATGAGTGCCATGTAGATAATATTACTGGCATCATGCCAGATAGTGTTCTTGTAAGTGAACATTTTTATGACGGGGATGAATTCAAAGCCGGTAACAGTATTGATGCTCTCACCTCCTGTGAGGTCTGCCATAACCTGAGCGAAATGAAACTTGATGTTATACTCGATACTACATCAAGTGGCACAGATCCCGAGGATCAGGATGATGCCAGTTACCTGATAGCCCACTATGGTAAGAAGCGAGGTACAGGAGCAGACAATATAAGAACATGGGACGGCGGCGTCAACTGCAGTTACTGCCATCAGGATAGCAACAGTGCTTTTGCGATTTCTTCAATTATGGTCAACCCTGCCTTAAACTCAAGTATTCCGAACCACAGTGGCAGGTACTCGTCATCTCCTGCTAATAATTGTACCAATGAAAATTGTCACAATGGCGGCTGGATGCATAACGCCAGTCTTACAAAACCCGCGGGTCTTACTACAATCAAATCTGACGGTGTATCCAGTAGTCAGGTTTGCCTGAACTGCCACGGTCCGGATAATTATACTACTAACACATCCATAACAGGCTCAAAACAGAGACACAGCGACACACTGGATTGTACTGAATGTCACCTCTACGAAGCCCGTGATATCCATGGTGTCAAGTACCTGCAACCGGACGATACATACAACACGTCCAATAGCACAGCCGTTGACTGTGCCAGATGCCATAATAACGAAGATCCATTGAATAATATCAGTATGTTCCGCCCGCTTGTGCCAACGAACAGTAATCTTAACTTCGCCCACAGTGAGGATCCGGACAACGGTAGCAGGTGGAACGAAACATCTTACTGGGACAGTGCGGAGAGTGCATGTGACTACTGCCACGGCGATACTAAACATAATGACAGTGCCCTTGGTCCGATAGAACATATCCGTGTATACAACGGTACCACTCAACAATTGAACACCAGCATCGACAATCATGACTGGTGGTGTGGCGGCTGTCACTATCAGGATGCACCAAACTATAATGGTACGCTATGGGATCCGATCCCACCAACTATAGTCATCAATAACACAAACAGCAGCACGGCATATGACGATGCCAGTATCAAATGGTTCAACCATTCCATAAGTTCGTACGACGACATGATCTGTGCTGCCTGCCATGGCAGTTTGTTATCTAATAATTCAACTACAAAAGAACTTGCCCATAATGCAGCCAAGGGCGCATTCGGTCCGGATTGTATCAGCTGTCATGGTGCGGACCAAATGTCACCAAAGATCAATGTCAGTGTTATAATAAACAGTAGTGCTATTCACTCAAACATTGCAAATTATCCTGACAGTATCATCAATAATCCATACCCCGATGCTATTGTTAGTGACGACAACAAAATATGCTGGGCATGTCACATGAATAATGGAAGCACGCCGGAATTGACTGCACACGCTGACAGGTGGGTCCTAAATGGTGTTGATCCGTATACCTGTTGTGAATGTCACATGCCCGGGAGTATTACCAACTACAATAACAATCTCACAGACCTTGCCCCTGGCGTATACGAACACCACTGCAATGGTTCGGACCTGGTGGTCAATGAAAGCATGACCAGTGATATGGGATCGTGCCTTGATTGTCATAGTGAGGGCGAGATGCGTCTTGAGACCGAATTTGACGGAACCAACAGCAACCTGTCACTGGTATCCCACTACGGCAAGAACCGTTCGGATATCAGGACATGGACGGCTGACAGTACTGGTGCCAATATTGTAAACTGTAGTTACTGTCATTCTAACGAATCATCTGTCTTTAAGTCTTATATGCGTGATACAAACAACAGTGACATTGACGAGCACAGCCGATATAATGATTCTACGCCCAGCTGTACTAATTCGACATGCCATGGCGGAGTGAGGATGCACGATATGAGTCTCGCTAAACCTGCTTTAATGGAGAATGATGCCGAGGATAGCGGTATATGCCTTTTGTGCCATGACTCAACCAATTACAGCACATATATGTCACATACTTCAGCAAAATCCAGGCACAATGATACATTAAATTGCAGTGAATGTCACCTTTCAGAAGCCCGTGACATCCATGGTGTCAAGTACCTGCAGAAAAACGGTACTTACAGCATGTCCAATACCAGTGCAGTTGACTGTTACACCTGCCATTCATCAGGTGCGGTTGATGATAGCATAAATGCAACAGTACCAAAAGTACCGGATAATAATTACGGATTCAGCCACAGCGATGCTCCCACAAACGGCAGAAGGTGGAACGAGATATCCTACTGGGATGACAGTAATGGCGCCTGTGAGTTCTGCCACGATGATACCAAACACGAGACTATTGCTATTGGTCCGATAATCAACATTAGTGCAGATGACAGTCATGTTGCTCTTACTGATGACAGTACCAGTGAATTGTGTTCCGGTTGTCACATTGAAGGTAAAATCAGATACAACACCACCCTGAGAACCCGGGCCCCACCAACGATTCGTATCAACAACATCGGCAATAATACATCATGGGACGATACAGGTCAGGTCTGGTACAATCACTCAAGTATTAGTAACTTTGACGATGTAGGTTGCAAAGGCTGTCACGGCAGTCTGCTATCCACTTCCACTACACCAACTACCACTGAATTCGTGCATAATGTAGGAGAAGGCGGCGGTAAATATTGTGTTGAATGTCATAATACAATAAACATGTCCATGACCGCAAGACTCCAGATCGATGTTCAGGCTATGAACAAATCAGATGCAATACACTATGACCTTAACAGGGTTGCAATCGCTGGAATGAATAAAACTCATAGTCCGGATAATGTACGCTGCTGGGCATGTCACGGTGAGGGTGACGGATCAGATGCAGACCAGCCAGAAGGTCATCCTGAGAGGGTACAAACCCGAAATCCCCGAAATTGCAGTAACATGGACTGCCATAATGTCAATCAATCCTCATTTTATGAGCCCATGGTCTATGAGCACTTCAAATATGTGGACACGATCGATGAAAATATATCCACAAAAGCTGATTGTCCGGTATGCCATATAAACAGTATCATGCCCAATCATGATCCAAATCCCGTGAATTCTACTAACACCTCAATGGTGTCCCATTACGGTTCCACAGACGACCTGATCAATACAACAAGCTGTATTTACTGCCACCTTGATGAGGATAATGCGGAAGAATGGGGTAATGCACCTGATCCTACGACTAACATATCCAGGCTCTCGGACGAGGAACTGGAGAAAACCATGTTGATCGGCGATAGATGGCACCTTGGCAATCGGTACTTCCTTGAATTTGGTGATATCGGCGTCAATGGTGACAGTGCTTACATGCAGATATATCACAATGATACACTAATTGATGAAATTGTGGTATCTGATGCCTATAACTACACTTATGATGATGATTTTATTGATCCGGACGGTGATGAGGTATCTGATTTAGTTGTGCTTGAGTTGAACTTCACTGCAGTATTCAGGGGTGAACAAATAGGGCTGGTAATGGTTGAAGGACGATCATGGAAACGTATCCATCCTGAAAATAAAGACCCTGCCTGCTGGGCCTGTCATATGGATAACCACAGTATTGACAAGAAGAAATACCTTGTACTGGATGAGGATGAAGATTTCATATATTACCTTGAGAAATTACTGGACTTCTCGGATGACGATAACGAAGATAAAGTAACCCTCATGCCAGGAAACCTTACGCTAAAAGAAGGTTATAACCGGACACTGCAGGTCAAAGGAGATTATGTACTGACAGCAGAAGAAATCGATGTAAAGGGTCATAAAGCATATATGACGCTGACCAGAAACGGTGTTGTGATCGAGGAAGGCGTATATTCGAAAGGAGATGACATAGAATATGAGGATGACCTTTCGTATGATGGACATGATATCAACGATTTCATGATCTTCACAGCCAGGGTAGATGATACATTCCGCGGAGAAGATTGCGACCTTGTAAGCCTTACAAACGTTAAGGTTTTCTCAGGCAGTCTTATGGCATTTGAAATTGATGATGATGATAAGCTGGGAGGATACAATACCACTTATCTCCACGCGAATGATACTTTTTCCATAGGTGGATATCCTGATACTTTCCATGTACCATCATTGAATGAGGGGCTGGACGGCGGATCCGACTGTGTACGGTGTCATGATACCAGTCACAGGTTTGGAATCTCCTCGGTCGATGCCATACATAGCCGATTGGGTGGACATAGTGGACTCAATGCCAATGCAACAGGCAATGTCGGCACTGATGATATCAATAAGGCCTGTTGGGCCTGCCACGGGGAAGGAGAAGACCCCGGGCGACATCCTGCAGATTACCTGTATCCCAGACAATGCAAGGACTGCCATGCAGATATGGAGGGACCAACCTATGGCGCTGTGGACCTGAGTAATGAAGCCCATGGTCAGGTTGAAGATTGCAATCGGTGCCATGCAGCAGATTATCCCGGATTGCATGTTATCAATGTTTTCGAACCTGGCATACCCTATATTATGAGGGTCAATTTATCATCCGAGGTAATCAGGCCCGGAGATTCGTTGACAGTGGATATTACTGCCATGGCTGGCTGGAACATGAAAATGGAAGCCGTAGAATACTTCATAGATGTTGAAGGTTCACCTGGTACTGGCACGCAGATTGTGGCCGTGGATGGTGCATTCGACGAACAGGAAGAGGACGGTACATTTATCATTGATACTGCTGGACTTGGACCTGGTGACCACACAATTTATATTCACGCAATGGAACGTGGCAATAAATGGGGTCCGGTAAATGAAGTCATGTTCTCAATAGAAACTGAAATTCCGGCTGCGGCTGAACCGGAACCGGAAGATGAGCCTTCCAACATAGCAACATCTTTAATGATTATCGGGGCGAGTGCTATAGGCTTGCTTCTTCTTCTACTCTGGAAGAAAGGATCCATGTTGTTTAACTGGGAAAGCGTCCCTGGAAATGATAGCGAGAAAGTCATAAGTCTCCTGAAGGATAAATTCCACATCGCCTGGGCGGAAAATGCTGATGTAAGCAAATCCGATGACGGTAAAACCATTATTGTCTCAAATAATGGAAACTCAGCCGAAATTGTGATGAATGAAGCCGAAGAAAATGTAACTGTAAAGTTGGGCAATGGTAGAACTCATGATCTAAAAGTGAAAACGGAGAATGAGGAACTGAACATATACGGATCCTTTGTGCCATTTGTCGGTAAAAGGTAATACAATGATGTTAACAAAGAAGGCATTGTTTGGGATGAGTGTTGTACTCTTGATTATCATCGGATCCGGATGTTTGGGCACACAGCAGGAAGCCGAACTGGAATCAATTATAAAACCAGTGCAAGCACAGGTGCCCGTATCAGAAACCTCGAATCCATCCCCGGAAACACTGTGTTTAGATTACCAGAGTGCTTCCGATGAAACCTGTAAGGAATGCCATATGCGTCCATTCACTTCAATATCAATGGAAGGCGGCAAGCATGACCTGGGTTGTACCTTCTGTCATGTCCAGCACGGTATTAAGCCAGAATGTAACGTTTGCCATGACCTCGTTCACGGCGCACAGCTTCAGGATTGCAAAGAATGTCATGATGAACATGCTCCGATGAGTATCACGTCAAGTCTGGACTTTGAACAATCATGTTCAAATTGTCATGCGCCGCAGATACAGGAATTCTCTGATTATCCGGGAAAACATGGTAATCTGGAATGTAGTTACTGTCACCAGACCCATAAACAGATTGAGGCATGCACTAATTGTCATGCACCGCACGGCAAATGGTTACCATACACTGAATGCCTGAACTGCCATCCGGCGCACATGCCCCAGGAAATCAATTACCCGGAAGGTATTGCTGCTGAATCCTGTGATTCCTGTCATGAACTGGTAAGTGATGAACTGGAGCAGGGTAACACGAAACATACAGCCTTAGGTTGCTCAGGATGCCACCCTGTACATGAGCAGATCCCTGTATGCATGGATTGTCACACTCCGCATACCCCGGATATGACCAATGAGGATTGTACCGCGTGTCATCCGGCACATGATCCCCTGAAAATGAAATTCCCTGCAGGTACGGGAGATGATATCTGTGAGTTGTGTCATGAAAATATCAATTCCGTATTAAGTGCAAGCAATACAAAACATAATGATTTAGGTTGTATTTACTGCCATACGGATCACCGGTATGTACCGGCGTGTGAATCCTGCCATGGATTACAGCATGAGAGGATACAGATACATGATGATTTCCCTGAATGTATGCAGTGTCATATTGTTTCACATGATGTGAAAGTCATAGTGATCGACAAATGATGGAAACTACCTGTCCACTATCAATACCTTCGCCACATTCGTTGTGATATAATATAGTTTTTGTTACATAGTCATCCCAAAATCCAGTGATTTTTTTCGTCTATTAA
>DQIP01000155.1 GCA_020793565.1 Candidatus Methanovorans sp. | reverse complement strand
TGGTTGCAAAGGACACCAGCTGTGGCTCAGAAACATACAGATCATGTCTGGACATTTAAAGAATTATTAACGTTTAGGGTGCCGGTTCAATAACTCGCGGACACGACCCATGAATTTAACTTGTCGTTAATAGTACAAATCACTTATCAATGTAATGGATTTCCAGTGAACTTTGACCTTAATCGTTATACCCCGCATCTCTTTTGCGATTGGAACAAGCCATGATCAATGCAACTTCAGTAGCCTGAGACATGAGACCCCACAGTTCTGCTGTGGGGAGTTTCATTGGACAATTGGAGTTATGCCCCTGTATTTTGCGGGCCTGCACGATTGCAGGTATAAGGTACGAGCAAACGACACTGCCCACATAATATTGAGAAAGACATCAATTGGACCCGTTACCAATTTAATCTTAATATTAGCGGTCTCCTCCAAAGATTCAACCCAATACATTGCCACCTGCACCGGCTAAACCACTTTTTTCGCCTTTCTGCTGGGAATAGGATGCTGCAAATATCCGGTCCGCAAGCCGGGATAACGGAAGACTTTGAAGATAAACAGTTCCTGGACCTGTAAGACTTGCAAGAACAACTCCTTCCCCTCCGAAAAGTGCATTTTTGAATCCGCCAACGAACTGGATATCATAGTCCACGCTTTCAGAGAAAGCCGCCAGGCAACCAGTGTCTACTCGCAGGTTTTCACCCGGTCCAAGTTCTTTTTTAATAATCGTGCCGCCTGCATGTACAAAAGCCAGGCCATTGCCTTCAAGTCTCTGCAAAATGAATCCTTCCCCTCCAAAAAGACCTGCTCCAATCTTTTTTGTAAAAGCAACTTCGATTTCGATTCCTTTTGCTGCACACAGGAAAGCATCTTTTTGGCATAGGTAGGCCCCACCAAGATCACCAAGGTCAAGAGGAATTATTTTACCCGGATACGGAGCTCCGAAAGCAACATATGCTTTACCGCTTTTTCCTTTATGTGTGAAATTTGTTATAAAAAAACTTTCGCCGGTAATTGCGCGCTTTAATCCTTTAAACATTCCTCCGCCTGTGGATGTGTCCATTTTAATATCAGGACCCATATACATCATTGCTCCGGCTTCTGCGCGAACAGATTCATCAGGATCAAGTTCAATCTCGACGATCTGCATGTCATTTCCCACAATATTATAATCTATTACATCTGTCATTATTGCATCTCCCATACCTACATAGATAGAATTTTAATTGATTTTTGTAGAATAAAACTATAAATGTATATATAATTCTATCTTGATAAAACTATCGATTCCAAATATGAGACCTTTCTGTTGTATTAGTCAAACGTTGCGACGGCACACCAGACCGCAGTAGAGTTGCGGGGTATATTGATAAAGATAAGTATTCCTGATAGCGGTTTTGCATATTTCGGGAATATTTGATTCATATTGCAAATCCATATATGCATAAGGCATATTTTGAAGATACGAATTGTCAACTTCGGCCTAAAATTAATAGAAATCTTTTCGAATCATTTGTCCAAAATTTTAGAAAAACCATAATCATTTGGCATCACCAACTGTTTAAAAAAACGGTTTTTGTGCATACCTGCAGAAAATGCGAGAATAAACACACGTAAATATTTAATACATTAATTGAATCTAAAACAGAGATTGTCGGAAAAGATAACGTTAAGAGGTATTTTAACTTATTGAAAAAATGTCACAATGCAGCATGGCGTTTCACTCACAACTATTATTTAAAATTTCTCGATTTTACCACTTTTGACACTCTCAAATAAACACCAGAGGAAATATCATTGCACAAAAATAATTCCGGCATTCAGTTCACATCATCCAGGATCGAAGACTTGATGTTTAAAACAACATTTGATCCCAATACGGGAGAGGGTGACGTCATAGTCAACGTTTCATTTATTGATGAGAACAACAAGGATTATGTATTTGAGATATTCAAAATGGTACTTACAAGTGGTTTGTCCGTAAGTCCCTATGTTAAAATATTGTATCAAGGCGATCAGATTGGGGAATTCGCGGTCACAAAAGGAAAGATCGCGATCGCAACAATATGCAGCATTACAATCGATGGTATTTTGCTAAAAGCCGGAATTCCCATAAAACCGAAACTTGGGGGCATTGTACAGGTAAAGAACGGCGATCCGGTGAGATTCACAGACGTGTTAACCTATGCAAGTACAACAATTGATCCGCTCGAAGTCCTGATGTCACAAAAACTGACATCAATTACCCAGGTAATAAAAACAAGTACCGGAAATATCCTGGCAAATTTACGGGAAGGTCCAATGGCAGCCAGGGATGATATCGAACGTACCCTTTCAGACCTGGTAGATGTCGGTTTTAGTGGGATATTAGAGGTCAGCGAACCTAATACGAGTATTCTTGATATACCGGTTGAAAGAGATCATCTCGGAATAGTGGTAATTGGAGGTACAAATCCAATGGCAGCCGTACAGGAATATGGAATTCCGATCAATACCAATGCAATGTCCACATTGACCAGTATAGACGAACTCACTCATATTGAAGAAGTGGCATAGCACAACTATACAATACATAAGATCGAAACAATAAAAAATGACAGCCCCACAAATTGAACGCAAACTTATTGAAATAATGAGAGTTGTCAGCGAAAGTGACAAGCCAATTGGTGCAAGGATCATTGCTGATGAACTGAATGATCGCGGGTATGGCATAGGTGAACGTGCCGTACGTTATCACCTGAGGATACTGGATAAGCGCGGGTTCACAATAAAACACGGATACGCAGGACGTACAGTGACAAAGTTGGGTAAAAGGGAACTTAAGGAAGCACTCATAGGTGACCGACTTGGGTTTGTGATCACGCGCATCGAAGACCTGATATACAGAACAGATTACGACCTTAGATCAAAGAGCGGGAACGTAATTGTGAATATATCCAACATCGATAAAAACGATTTTGATGATGTTATGGACATCATGCGATATGCATCACAGGGTGGTGCAATAATCAGCCCCAGAATCCGGATTATTGATGAGAGGGACAATTCCGATATATATGTGCCTGAAGGAAAGATTGCGATCGCAACTGTCTGCAGCATAACATTTGATGGTCTTTTGCTCAAAAATGGAATTCCGGTCGAGCCTTCTTACGGGGGGATACTGGAACTGGATAATCATGAACCTGTCAGGTTCATAGATGTTATATCATACAGCGGCACATCGATCGACCCGATTAAGATATTTATGAACAGGCATTCAACATCTGTTCTTGATGTACTGGAAACCGGCACAGGTAAGATGCTTGCAAACATGCGCCAGATTCCGGCAGCGGCGGCTGGAAAAGCCAGGGATGTGCTGGAATTGGCAAAAATGTCAGATCTCAGCGGTGCAATAACAGTAGGAATGAGCGGCGAATCACTCTTTGGTGCACCGGCCAGTGCCGGCAAATCCGGCATCCCTGTTTTTGTTGGCGTCAATGCCATAGCTGCTGTGGAAGAGACGGGAATTGAAGTGAATACCTATCCGGTCTCAACTGTGATGGAATATAGTAAAATGTCAGAGATTTAGGGGTTTGTACTTGTTTAGATCGTTTTGATTCCGAAGTAATCCGCCGCAGGCGGCGCATTTCAAACATAATGGAAAAAGTCTATATCGGTCGAATTAACTTGAATTGGATAAGATGTACAAAAGATACTACGAGAAAACGTTCATATCATTGACGTCAGTGTTGTGGAAATACGCCGCCTGCGGCGGTTGTATTGGTTTTAGCTTCAGATAGAACAGCCCCATTTACGCAACTATACAAATACAGGGTTTTTAATATTGGTTCGTATCAGCCTTCCAATTCCACCTATTCATAGGCCGATATGTCAGTCGATTCAAAAACGTGCCATTAATTTTTCAACCTCAGTGATATCCTCCTGAGAATTTTGTCCTTTTTTCCATTCATCTACGACCTGTTTTAAAAATTCTGATGTGGCATCCACAGCCCAATCTTTGTATTCGGATGTTGATTCCGTTTCGAATTTGTCTATTCCTTTCAATATCCCCATGCAGCATTTTTTTGCTTCCACGGGCATTGAAAGTTTTTGATACTTCTTTATGTCCTCCATGTATGGTTCTAGGGCCTCTTCAAACATTTCCCATGCATATTCAGTCGGATCTACATATCCATATCTGGTATTTCCCGAGTTATACCAAACATCTTCAACTTCAAGACTGTTTAGATCAAGATAAACGTCGTCGGCAATATCTTCGATCTCAAAACTAACCAGGGATTCTACAGCAATCTGTTCAATCTGTTTTGCAATCGTCTGGTTTTCATTAGCAAGTATCTGGAGGATTCGGTAAGCATCATCAGCACTGATTATATCAAAAATATCTATTCCAACGTGATAATTTTCAATTTTGGATGCAACACTATTATTTTCAGACATCTTTTCACCACATCATTATTTAGTTCTCATTTACAAAAAATACGACGTTCCAATGTCCATTTCCAGCACTGTATAAATTCCTGGTGTTCGAAAAATAATCAAACTTAAAAAGATTGCCTCTTCGCTATATTGTGGATGTGAAAAGTTATAAATTATATGGTACGAGAAAATATAAATGATTCACTCTTTCAAATTAATCCCCTGAACACCAGCCTCGAAGCAATCGCAGACACCGTAAACACAATCATCGAAATCGGTAGCATCTGTCCAAGATCATACATCAACTGTGTTTTGTCACCCCCATATTCAATCGTTCCCGAAAAACGGGTAAGGATTGCCGTAACCAGCATGAGATATATCCCGATCGCGAGCATGAACAGGTCAGGCGAGATCGACTGGTTCAGGTTCTCCGGGTTGATCTGCGCAGGTCCCGGGATCATGTTCGGGGGCAGGCGCGAAATACCCTGCGCCACGTTCTGTAAAATCTTCTGGATAACTTCAGAAAGCGCGATGGTCACACCACCGATAAGCGGCGCAAAGATCGCTGCAGTCGAACGCATTGTGGATGTCATATCATAAAGAGAGCGCTTGATGTTAAGTTCAACCTCCTGCAGTTCCTTTAAGTGGTCAGCCAGTTTGATGATCGCAACACCTGCAGCCTCATGGCTTTTGTGGACGCTCTCTGCAAAAAGCAGCATCGTTGACCTGATACGATCCGAATAAACATCCTTGAACGCACCGAACTCCTCATCGAATATCGCAGATAAGATCGTTGCCCTCATGCTGATAAGGTTGGTCGATATCCTTTCAAATGCCTCCCCTATGACCGAACCTTTCATTGTCATTGCAGTATGTGCAAAAGCCTCTTCTGCCGACCTTCCTTCCGAAATACGCCTGCCAAGTATGAAAAGGGCATCTGCGAACTCGTGCTCCATTTTCTTAATGTTGTCACGGATCTTTTTGTACGGAGCGTATGCCGCATTGAGATATATCGCAATCGCAAAAACTATTCCCAGCAGGACCAGAAGCGTGGGAGGCAGAAGGCCTTCAAGCGTACCTGTCGAGATTATATGGTGCGGATTTCCGAAAGATATCATCACATACCCTGAAATTGAGATCGTACCCCCTACAATCACAGCCATAACCAGTGCCAGCCGTTTTTTCATCTTAATATTGGCAAGTCCGGGATGGGTATCAGGAATCGGCTGCGGAGTAAATGTCGCCGGGCGCTGCATCAGGATGTATTCCGCATACACAAATGTTAACAACGGCAAGACAATGTCATATACAATGACAAGCGTCAGGATGTTGAATCGCAGTCCCACAACAGTCACCGCAGGAAGAAGCGCCACAAGCGCAAGCGGAATGAGGATGAAAATCGAATATAATACATAGGTAGGGGTCTTAAGTCTCGCAGCAAACCCATCCATGAGCACCTTCGTACCATCGAGAACGATGTCAAGCGCGCGGTTAAGTGTGATAATGCGCTGTGCATCATCAGGCTCGCTCGTAGAACTCTTGATTAGGTGCAGTGCCCTTTTGAAATATTCACTATCCTTACCCCACAGGTTCGCAAAATCCACAACAGCATCGTCCATGCTACTGTAAACCCTGATCTGGAGATTCCACATCATCTTCTTTAGATCCCTTGCAAGCGGACGGGTTGAGTTCTTTGCAGCAAAAAGTACCGCATGCTCCATATTCGGGACAAGTTTCATTGACATTACTATGTAACTCAAAACCTCCGGGATATCGCCAAGGGACTGTACCTTCATCAATTTTGCATGTATCTTCACATACTCGCTCAGGTACACAAGCACAATAACCGGAACTGCCATTGTGAAAACAGCAAGTATGACCAGCACATTAGATTCAAATGTTGTGACCCGAAACAGGATCAAATCCAAAAACAGTATCGTAAACAGTGAAGCCAGCGCACCGACATACGAAAACAGGGCCGTCTCGAATGGTTCCACATCAAATCCCGTAAAACTTATCGCATCTTTGTACTCCTGGCTCACCGCCTGCTCTGACCTTTTGGCGAATGCATCAATATCCCCAACAAGCCACCTGAACCGGACAATATTACGGGATGTGAACTTGCACGCCCTCAAGTACCAGTTCTGACCATTCTCCAACTTGTATCACCACCTATTCGGATGTGACCATGTACCCTGACGAAAAGTCGTCAAACCACTCGCACCATTTATTGTAAACATTCTGGTAATCCAGCCCGTCCGGGTTGTTTTTCTCATCATCCATATACAGCCAGAACATATTGTTTGCCATGCTCACAACATCGGCTTCCACAAGTGCAGGATTGATGATCCCGGACGCAGCCATTCTTTCCTTGATCTTTGCCCGCATCCTGATGTTACGTGAGGCAGCATCAATTGGGATGCCCCATTTCCTGGCGATCTTGCCGATCAATTCTGACTGCCCCCGGTCTAAAATATCAGTGGATACAAGTGAATCAATGGATGCATCGAATGCGAGGATGTCAGAGAACACTTCAGTGTGATCTGCGCCGTCATCCCATGTACTATTGACCTCTGATATCTGTATCACTCTTTTCCTTTTTGTCATGCTCCCGCCGGGCCTGGTATTGGCGCACACGACAATGGCATCCGTACTTTTAAACGATGCAGAAGGCACGCCCAGTGTGTGAATTATCCTCTCATAGACTGCCTTTGTGGAAGCACCATGTATCGTGCCGATAACAGAGTTTCCGGCAGTTCCGATCTGCATTGCCTCGTACAACACAGCAACTTCAGGCCCGCGCACCTCACCGATCACAAGGGACGAGTTCCCAAGCCGAAGTGCTGCACGCAGGGCAACATCAGGTGCGATCTCGACACTTGATTTAATGATCGCGGATTGTGTGTTCATACCCTGTACTTTCCAGCCAAGTTGCTGCAGGTCACTTATCGGTATTTCGCGCGTGTCCTCTATTGTCAGTATCCGGTACTTTTGCGGTATCTCAAGCAGCATGGCGCAGAGCAATGATGTTTTGCCTGCACCGACATCACCTGCAACAAGTATGGACGACTGGCCGTCCATCAAAAAACTCAAAAGACCTGCAGCCAGTGGGGATATCGAACCCGTATTTATGAGCTTTGGAAGCGTCCACGGGGTGCTTGCATGTTTACGAAACGCATACGCCAGCCCGTTGGCACTGAGAGGGTCCCCAATTACCGAAACCCGCACCCCGAATTCCTTCAATTCCATCTCAAGTACAGGCGTTGCTTCTCCAAAAGGGCGGCCGCTGATGGCACGGAACCTCGAAACCATGGAATCGAGGTCGTCCTGGGAAAGAAAAATATTGGTGGCACATTCGTCACCATCCAATACTACATGCACAGGGTTCAGGTCGGCAGGAGCGTTGATGTAGACATCGGTTATTCGCTCATCAGAGAGCAGGTCTTCAAGGATCCCCAGCCCTGTGGTATATTTTGCCAGCAGGTCGGAATATGTATTTACCTGGAATGGGGTCAGTGCAATATTATGTACCCGTACATCATCAACCAGCATCTGTTTTCCCATGCGCCTGAAATATTCCCTTGAATTCGAAGGGTCTGCGAAGTTGAGGTCATGGGGACGATGCCGTATCATCTTTTTGCGCACCCTTTCTATCAGTTTCAGTTCATCGGATTTCAGGTTATATTCAAGAGGCGTTATGACATACAGTTTTTCAGGCCTGTCAGTGAGTTCGTATATCGACACCTCCAGAGTACGTCCATCATTGTGCCTGACATCATAACATTCCAGGAATGTCGTGTTACCTGGCGGTTCGGTATAGATACGTGATGTGGAAAATGCAGGTCTTACATGGGATTTTATATGTTTTTCATAGTCAAATGATATTGTATCAGGGTTTGGGTCAAGGTTAAAATTAAAATTCGTAATACTGCTTTTAAGTCCTGATGCCATCTCCCTCATTTCACGAATAATGGCTGCAAAATTATTGATACAGTCAAGGCATCCGGAATGTTCCGCTTGACCCTCAGGCTTCAGTCCTACATGATTAAGCGGCTGTGCAAGAAAATTATATGCCTTGACCGGATCTTTTCGCGCGGTCTCAATAATGGAATCGATCAATTCTTTCCTTTTTTGTACACATTCCTGCCGTAACGGTTGGATGCAGTCTTTTTCGGCGACTTCCACACTGGTGTAAGAATTCAGGTAATCCTGGAAACGCGCAAGTGAATAGAGCAATTTGAGATTACTGCCCTCATAATCTCTCTCATACAGATGGGACAGCACAATCCTGTCTACGAGCGGTTCTGCCAGAAGAATGGAAAAAATATTCCTGCGGCATGTCTCATTGTTCAATGTCGAGTCGCTGTCACAATCCCTGCAATTGATCACTATTGACTTTTGGTTCTTGGTGTGCTTTGCCTTATAAGTGCATATCTTCTGTTCGTCATCATTTCGCTTGAACAATGAAAATAGAAACTTTTTACTTCGTAACACGATTTTTAATCAACCCACGCATTATTTATGATATTATTGAAGTTAATTACTAATACATATCAATGTTGGTTTGTGGTGTTTGGGATATTGCCAGATAAGCAGCGCATTAAGACCGGTATGATGCAGGACCTTTTCATTCACGGGACTTATGAATACGGCAACGTTTCTCCGCCTACCGAGTTTGAACAGGATCCATACATGATTGGTTATCTTGCAGTTGAACTGGCATACAAAGCCTACAAGGGTGAAAGTGTTGCTGACGTAGATACTGGTGCTAAATTTTATGACAAAGACAATATGGATGATGCTGATATTAAGGGTTTACTTTACGATTGATTTAGATTGAATAATTTTTATAAGGGCCTGTTTTTACAGGCCCTTTTTTAAGCCCCTAAATCCCCTAAAGAGGACTGGGGCAATGTTGGGAATATATGTTAGAATCATTACATAATATTTAAACGGATGTGTATCTATGGCAGTTACAATTAAAGACGTTGCAGAACTTTCCGAAGTCTCTACAGCTACAGTATCCCGGGTAATAAATAATGAACCGGGAATAAAACAATC
>DQIP01000156.1 GCA_020793565.1 Candidatus Methanovorans sp. | reverse complement strand
ATAAGATGGACATAGAGGCCTTTGATAGAATTTTAAAGGGGGTTTGGTGCATTTTGCCAGAGCCTCAGTTACAAAATAAGAATAGAGGTTTGAACAGGAGATGACTATATGGATCTACGTCGCCTACACAACATATATGGCTCACTTTGTTCGCCCAAATACCAGCTTCGCCGAAACTTCGTATGTGCTGTGAACGTTAGGCGACATATTTAGGAGTTAAATATGGTTGAGTACATCGCAAAAGCATTTGCAGCATGGTTCATCGGTTTTTTTCCATATTTCGAAATATATGTCGCAGTTCCGGCGGCAATTGCAATGGGTTTAGATTACTTCTCAGCAGTAACATGGTCGGTTTTTGGCAACTACACGCCTGTTATTCTTATACATTTTCTTTATGAACAAATGATCAAAAGTGAACGCATCAATAGGTGGTTTGCAAAATTGACTTCGGAAAAGTTTAAAACAAATATTGATAAATATGGTCTCTGGTTCGTTCTTATTGTGACTCCATGGATAGGAGTCTGGGTGATGACTGTTACCATGAAAGTCTTCAAAATGGATGATAAGAAACTTCTATCATATTCATTCATAAGCATAACCGCTTACGCTGTGGTCATCGCAGTGCTCATAGCTCTAGGTATGGATGTATTCATTGATTTAAAAATAGTGCCCCTTCGTTCATACATCACCTAACAGCGGATTAAAGGAAATCAATGATATTCCGTAATTGTATCCGCTTCAAATAAGCGGGTAACGAACGCCATTTCAAATATAAGAGCAACACTACAAGCAGATTGGTGCTGATTAAAAGATAAATATATTTTCCTTCATTTATCGTAACTGTTCAGCCATATTTAAGGCCGGATACCGATGGCGAAATGCCGCTTATTTGTACCGATGGCAACACATATTATTGTTTATACAGTATTACCTAAAGTGACCTGACACGGGATGATCGATCATAAAACCATTATCAGAATGAAAATCATCAAGACAGTCAGCCCGAGCCGGGACCACTATCAAATCCTTTCATTAGGTCTGCGAACATGACATCAGGGTTATGTTCAATCACCCACTCCGGATCTACTTCAACATATATACCTGATAATCCTGCCGCGATATTACGTCCGTCTTTTTCAAGTTTATTTTCCTATCGATCAGGTATTCCTGCCAGTCCGTTGTTAGTTTCTATCGGTGGGTAGACAAAGACCCCATGCTCGTTCAAGTCGTAATCCAGCCCCTGAAAATCTGTCAGGTATTCTTGATGAATCGCTTCAGGATCGAGATTCGCAAAGAGATCAGGGTGGAATAGTCTTGCCATGTATGCGGTACCCACTAAACCACCGCTTGCATCGTTTCTGAAATTGCCACTCATCACGTAAACGTTTCCGGTCTTAACAGCAGTAATATTGGCCATTTCAGGACGGCTCATAAGATTGTCTACCAGATACTCTTTTACCCCGCCAGGATCATCCTCGTCATAGCCATGTGAAGGTTCCATTGTGCTTCCGCCCCATGTGTAGCGTACCGCGTGTATTATGATAAACTCTGGATCCTTTTCGATAAGCCATTCTGGATCGACCGTTATCCCGTTTTTAGGTCCGATAAATTCGGGAAGATCTTCTGCTATGTTCTTTCCTCCGGCCGCAATGCTCATCTGGGTGAGTGTGTCGAGTATGGCATATGTCCTAAACGTCTTCTTTCCCGAGATGATATCCCCATATGAGCAGATAAATACCCGCGGCTTTTCGTCTTCCGAAAGCTCTTCCGTTCGAGACCTGATATCGTTTATCAGAGCAATACGCCAGTCAATATACACCTTTGCAGCCTCATTCTCATCTATGAGGTATCCAAGTTTTCTCACGCCATCTGTAAATCGCGATTCTTCCGGGTTGAATAGGTCCGGATAATACAGGCCAAGATGAACAACAGCAGTGCCCGGGAGTTTCTCCTTCTTTTCATCGATTCCCTTCGTGAATGCCAGTAAAAGGTCGGGATTCACATTAAGTACTGCCTCGTAATCTGGTTTGAACATATTTCCAACGCATGGCAGTTTGCTGAGTTCAGGAAATTGGATTTCAGTCTCTGAAATGAGATAGTCAACAGCAATGACCCTGTCCTTTGCATTTAGTATCCGTACCAGTTCAGCATTATCTGCATACTCCACCAGGATACGTTTCACTGGCATTTCCACAGTTACCGCTTCTCCAGTACCATCATCAACCGTAAGTTCCTTTTCCTTCCCGAGTATGATCAACTCGGTCTGTGTCACATCTAATATGTCAACTTCACCATCGTACTTTGCATCTGCAAGCTGTGTCTGGTCATCCAGTCCCAGAATAATGCGCCCGGTACATTCCACATCTTCCATGTTTATCGCGCCATCTTCATTCGCATTCCCGAAGATACCCAGCGTGTAGTCGGATGCTGCTGATACAGGCACACTGCCCAATAAGATCGCAGTTATGACCAAAACAAACAAAAATTTGTTGATTGTCATGTAGCATCGCCCCTGTGATTTTTGATCATGTAACTCTGTAGTGTGGGCATGTGGTAAAACCTCAAGGCCTTCAGATTCCGGAACATTTTTAATTTCAATTCCCATTGTCATTCACACTCCTTTTGTTTCCATCCAATGTGCAGTCTATTTCCTCCAGCATATCGAAACCGATTTCATCGTGTTCTTTGACCATAGTGAACCATCTTCCTTGATCAATTTCGCAGTTAGGTGTGACCGTATCACTTCCCCTGCCTCCGGCGTCGATATATTAAGGTTCTCCTTCCACTGTTCGACAGCCTCTTCAAGATTTGAAAAACGCTGCTTATGTTCGGTAGATGATATCTCAACATCCGCCTGAATACCGATCTGATAGAGAATATTGTAGAGATAGATAAAATCAGGTCCTGCTTGATATTCCTCACCGTATAATTCCGGCCATAGATCGGTGTAATCCCACATACGATCCCCTGCAAAGGTGAACAGGTGAACACTTCGTTTTGCAACCGTATCCATCTTCAAAAATGCTGCTGCCATATCCATCATTGAAAGTGAGTATGATGCTATCACAACATCATATTCACCAAGATCCTCTCCAGGGTGAACATCTTCCCATTTCTTGTTAATACAGGTTATATTTTCCAGGCCTTCATTTGCCGCATTCTCTTCCAGACAGGCAAGCATTCCACTTGATGGCTCTACAACCGTCACATGTTTTACGATCTTTGCAAGCGGGATGGTAAGTGTACCCGGGCCTGCACCAATATCAAGCACACTACACTCCGAATCAATATCCAGTTTTGACATAATTTGTGCAGGACGGTCATTCTGCTTTATTGATTCATTATAATGTTTGGCTCTCCTATCCCAGAATTCAGTCATATCCCCACGCCGCTTTTTCCATGAAGCATTTTCCATCGCTTCTGTCCACATCTTGTTCCAGTCCATGTCTTCGATCATGATCCTATGCCTCCTTATTTCCCATGATGATCACAGACGGACTTGTCTGGGATGATATGTCCAGAGTACGGATATTCAAAAATCCAGCACCTTGCAATAGTTCGATGTACTCATTTTCTGTGTATATGTGATGCCGGTCACCATGCAGGGATAGCATAAGATCGAAATGGACTGATGTGGCAGGTGCGGTGCGATCATTATCCAAAATCCAGTGCTTAAGCATGACCGATCCACCGTTGTCCAGTGCAACATATATCTTATTCAAAACTCCTGCAAGTACATCGGGCTTACAATAGAGGGCATCAGATGCGAATATGATATCATACTCATACTCATTCTTGATCTCATCTTCATAAAAATTTCCTCCAAAAACACCAACCCTTTCATTCATATCATATCGGTCAATGAACTCTTTTGTAACCTCTGTTACATGCGGCAAGTCAAACACTACGGCATCAAGATCCGGATTCATCTGGGCAAATGCTATTGCATAGAGGCCGTGTCCACCTCCAAGATCAAGAAGTTTTCTTGCCTTTTTGAACTCAGGAAGATTTGACACTTCATTCACGGTTCGATGAAGGCCTCCCCGCATTGAACCTTCAGCCATGGCAAGAATGAAGCCGGGATCAAAGACATCTTCAAAATTTCTATCATTCCCTCTGCTATTATCTTCTTCTGATACATCAGCTTTCAGTATTGTGTTCAATTTTGACCAGTCACGGGTTTTTCCTGAAAGTCTTAACAGATGACCCTGATAGAACGGGCTGCTTTTCTTAAGAAAAGTCGAGGCAAGCTCGGTATTGGCATATCTGCCGTCACGCTTTATTAGAAGTTTCATTGCCACCAGGGTATTCAAGAACTTGCCGGTCATGTGGGCATTGGTCTCAATTCTAGAGGATATTTCCTCTGCTGTCATTGACACATCAAGCAAGTCAAAGAGATCGAAATCAAGAGCGGTAAAGAGAATTCTCGTTCTTTCACAGCCTTTTATCATCCCGTCCAGCGACTCTGAACTTATTTTAGGATCAATTTCTAGCATTTTCATTTCATTCCCCCTCTTTCTTGAGAACTGTCGAATATATCTCTTCCACTTCTACGAGAACTGCGGATTTTAATATGAGGTGCGGATGGTTGGGCCGTTTTTCACGCATCTTTTCCACCATCTTCCCTGCCTCTTCAAACAACTTGCCTTCTGAGTGGACCGCTGCCCGCCCTTTAAGTTGATAGCCACGCGGCGCTCCTTTTTCCAGCACCTCTACCGCAATTGCAACGTTGGGGTTCTCAAGCAGGTTCTTTTTAGTCTTGTCGAATAAGACATCAATGATCAGTAACTCGCTATCATTTATTACCCGTATGCCGCCCACCGGGACCACATTCGGTTTACCATCCTTTGATGTGGTTGCCAGGTGGACAACATTCTCATTTATCATATCCTGTATTTCTTCACTCATTTTCATGTAGATCAAACTCCATTTTAATTAATTGTAACAACTATCCTACATCGTTGGATATACGAAAACACCTGTTTCATTCAGATCAATGTCCAGCCCCTGGAATCTTGTTAGATATTCCTGATGTATCGCCTCCGGATCCAGATCCTCAAAGAGTTCGGGCTGGAACCATTTAGCCTGATATGGGATCTGGAGGAAGTTTCTGCATCCGCTGTCACCAAAGAATGATAACAGGTGAACAGTGATCACATGAACATTTTCATCTCTTACTGCAGACACATGCTGCAATATATCCCGGTTCATAATCTCCATTCTTGCATTTTCGAGTTCAGATGTGTTAGCTGCATTCAGATCATAACCACCGGCAGTCCCACCTACCTTGATTATAATTTCGGGGTTTCGGTCTGCTATTGCTTCAGGATCCACCGTCATATACTGTCCGGGTTGATCTGAAAAGATATCCGCACCTCCAGTCATTGCTATATATGCATACTTTCCATAAATGTTATAACTGTTATCTTTTGAAGCAGCCTCGAAATATACCCTGGGTCTGTCTTCATCCGGAATATTCTTTACTTTCTCCTCGATCGAACTAAGAATCTTCTCACGCCAGTCAAGGAATTCTGCGGCTTCATTCTGCCTGTTGAACACATATCCAAGCTTTTCTACTTCCTCCGGATATAATTCCAACGTGTTGAGGTTAAAACATAACACCTTGATGCCAGCCGATTCCAGTGCATTGACAGTTTGTGTCGTATCTGTATATGCAGACAGCGCAGTAAAAATAACAACATCTGGTTTTATAGTTAAGATCACCTCAACATCCGGGGTCCACCTATCTCCGACATCTGCTATCTCACTGATTTCAGGGAAAAAACCCGGATCGTACTCCGGGTAGTGTCTTGCCATACCAGTTATACTGTCCATCGGCACGTTAAGCGACCGTAATGTTTCAAGAACGTGAGGGAAGCATATGACAGTACTCTCAATCGGCTTCTTCACAGTTACTGTCCTATCGCCAGAATCGATTAGCGTTAGTTCCTTCTCCTTCCCGAGCATGATCAGCTCGATCTGCGTCACATCAAGTATGTCAACTTTATTATCATACTTCGCATCTGCAAGTTGTGTTTGGTCACCAAGACCCAGAACGAGGGAGGTGGTATATTCCACATCTTTCAGGTCGATGGTATCATCTTCATTCGCATTCCCGAAGATACCAAGCGTATATTCCCCTGATGCTGCCGATGCTGGTACACAGGTCAGTAATATCGCAGTTATGACCAGCACAAGCAAGAATTTGTTACCTGTCATACAGCATCAACTCCTACCGAACCGAACCATACAGAAAACCGCGATCAAACCCACAAGAGCAAACACTGCCCCAAATCCAGACGTGGACTTTTGCACATCTGACGCAGCTGTAACTCCCCAGTCCGCATTGATCCGGTTGGCTTCAGTATTACCAAGCAGTCCATTGGAAATTAGCAGATCGCCTTCACCATCACCTATCACTTCAAACCCGATCTTTGCAATTTGTCCCGAGCCGCTTATTCCGATAACACCTTCCAGATTAAAGATTACCCTGACCGTGTCGGCATCAATTGAGCGCCACTGCAACGGTATTTTCGTCCCCTCGATGCTCCCACCCTCGATATTGAGAACTTTTAGAGCACTTGAATTGAACAACAGGTCAAACTGACCTGCATCGACATTCGTAACATTGATTATTTCTACTGTAGCATAAACCGTACTTCCTTTTACCAGTTCAGGAGCATTCAGGTTGACCGTTGTTTGCTGGGCCTGGACAGGAACTGCTGCAAATGTGATAAGGAGTGCAGCAAAGCAGATACTGATTACAGTGCTTCTTTTTAAAATTATATGTTGATTACTCATTAGATCACCATTCAGACAATTGATAATTTTTCACATGTGCGCAAAAATATGCAACCAGTACATAAATAGAGGTAGATATATCTCACAATATCGCTGATCGAAGTAGTTGAGTTTAGTATTTTGTAATTCAATCAAGTATTACTCCCATATATTCATACGAATAAAATAGATTGTGTTAATTAATGTTTTATAAACATTGTGTTTTTGGCATAAGTTAACACTGTGGGGCATTTCCTGTGAGGTGGAGGGCTAACCAATCACCGGGTTGGATTTTCATCAACTAGATATTATGAACTTTGCCCGTGCACTCATGATTTTTCTTCCAACACACCATAGCGCTCTTTGACTTACCACTCAAGTAGAGTGTTCCATCTTTTTCTACCGACATTTTTAACAAATATTCCGTCAAGATTTCCTCCTTTTCTGAAGGTGTATTATACAATTCTTTCCAATAATTTACCATCTCATTCAAACTGTCATAGGGTTGTTCAAATTCTGAATCCCATATTTTCGTATTTGCATAGATTCCCATATCATGCAGAATATTGGAGAGATAGGCATGATCTGACCATGTTTGATAGTTTCCATCATATATTTCATTCCAGAGTCCGTCGTCCAGCCACATTAGCCCACGTATACCTTTGACAAAAGTAAAGAGATAAACAGATTTTTTTGCTGCGGCGTCGATTTTTGTGAGTGCTTCCTGTACATCAAGTATAGCAAGCGAATGAGATGCTATCACAACATCGTGTGGCATCACATCAACACCCAACCCTATGTCTTCCCATCGTTTATTTATGCAGGCGATGTTTGCAATATCTTCTTTTTTCATGTTCGCTCTCAAACATGCCAGCATATTTCTGGAAGGATCTATCGCTGTGACTGACTTTACTTTCTTTGCGATGGGAATTGCAAGTCTACCGGTGCCTGCACCCACATCCAGAACCGTATATTCCGGATCCAATTCAATTGGTACTATCTGTTTTTCCGTACGCACTTTATGTGTTTTCACCGTTTCATTGAACCATTTAGCCCTTTCTCTATCATATTCTCCCTGCGTTTTCATATCAGGAGTATGAGGTCTTGTCATTCTCCACAATTCGTTCCAATTTATTATTCCTGTCATTTTATCACTTTTTTATTGTGTATAATTTATAAATATACAGTGCGAGTTCGTATATACTCCTTTTTTGCAAGAGCATAAATGTATCTTGCAACCTACTCAAAAAGTAGGTCAAGAGGGATAACGAGCACCGAGTTTGGGATAATTCGACCGCAAGGGAGAAATTATCTCGTTGTTTGTTGATCACATCGACACCGCCCTATTTCCAATGTTATGCGTAGCCTATCGGCTCTTGGATGCTTGGTATCCACTCCTTAACTATTCCCACCTGTATAGCTCACACCGGTCAGCCATTTCTGTATAAAGGCTATCAACGCCGTAGAATTTCTCCAGTATCCCGTTACCCTCTTCCTCTACATCTAGATCTTCGAACTCATCCGGATGGAAGAGCTTAGCCAGGTAAAAAGTCTCCGCAATGCCTGATGCGGGATCCCAACCGGCACAAAAACCCTTTGTATAATATACTCTTTTGTTCATTACAGCGTTTATACTCTGTAAATCCAGGTCTGTGAGTACATCTTCTACTGAGTTACCCCATACATGTGACTTAGAAGTTGGTACTCTATGGATTAGAATTATATCTGGATTCCACGCGATAATCTGCTCTTTTGAGACATCCGCCATCAAGAAACCAGTTCCAGACCCTTCTGCTACATTTATACCTCCGGCCATGTTAATAGGACCATAGTAACGCGGTGTTTTTGTAAGATAGACCATCCAGCCTACCATATATACTCTTGGCTTCTCGCGATCAGGAATATCTGATGTGATTTCTGTTATTTCCTTCATTTTTATATCTGCGTATGAAATCAACTCTTCAGCTTCCTTTTCCTTTCCTACGATCCCGCCTGCTAGTCTATAGATTTCTAAACTATCGTCAAAGTTTGCAAAATTACTGCCAGTCAAACTGCTCAAGCAAATAATAGGAGCTCCTGTTTTGTCCTGAATTGTACCCAGAGTATCCATACCTCTGGCGCAATAAACAAAAACCACATCAGGCTTCAGGGAAACTAACATCTCTAAGTTCGGATCCTGCCATGTACCTACCATAGGGAGGTCCTTAAGCTCAGGTGCTGCTGACTGAAGTGGTGTCCACCAGCTACCAGATTCAGGATTGATCAGTTGTCCATATCCGTTTTTCTTAGTACCTTCGGTTATTGCTACGATTTTATCTTCAGCACCAAGTTGCACAAGTGTGGTAATACCATCCAGTAGATCAGCACAAACCACTCGCTCTACTGGCTTGTTGATCGTCACAATCCTATCAGCATAATCCAGCAACGTAAGTTTCTTTTCCCGCCCGAGCATGATCAGTTCGATCTGCGTTACATCCAACATATTGATTTTGTCATCGTACTTCGAATCTGCAAGTTGTGTTTGGTCACCAAGACCCAGAACGAGGGATGCGGTATATTCCACATCTTTCAGGTCGATGGTATCATCTTCATTCGCATTACCGAAGATACCAAGCGTATATTCCCCTGATGCTGCCGATGCTGGCACACTGACCAGTATTATCGCAGTTATAACAAGCCCAAGCAAGAATTTGTTACCTGTCATGCAACATCAACTCCTGCTAAACCGAACTATACAGAAAACCGCGATCAAACCCACAAGAGCAAACACTCCTCCAAATCCAGGTGTGGACTTTTGCACATCTGACG
>DQIP01000157.1 GCA_020793565.1 Candidatus Methanovorans sp. | reverse complement strand
AAAGTCATGTAATATGATATTACTCTCATTTCCCACATTATTGCTTATCTCACATCTTCAATTTCAACCAGTACGCTACGACGTAGCATTTCATCCCTTATCTCTTCAAAAAACACACCTGCACCTGCTACATGTTCATGTTTAAAATCTGTGACACATCCACCTTTTCCCCCAATCGTGGTTAATTCTGCACCACAGGACGGGCTCTTTGGAACTCCTATTATCTTGATCTTCATACCTGCACCTGCAAATTGCTCGATCATATCTGCAAAAGGCTTGAACAACTCATGGCAAAACCGCCTGTAATTTCTATGGTCTAACTGGTCCTTGGTAATCTCACGACGGTTTATTCCAAAATATATCATTTCAGGACATGGTAATTGGATCATGTTCTTAATATTTTCGCAGGTAGATGCGAGTTTAAGCATTGGAGCATTAAATCCCATGAGGCGGGATGTCTTGTTCATCATGCAGTGTGCAACTACGATTATCTCTTTTGCTTCATTGTCCATATTTTAAATACCCCCGCTATATCGCTATTGCACAAAGGATACATGCAACCAATTCTACATATTTGTATTCATCCTTCCTTCCTTATATTTTCACGAACATGGGGTATATATTTATTACATAATATACAAAAAGAAAACCATGTTCACAATAGAAGATACAGACCACATGCAACAGGACATTGGAACAATCATCAGCAAGGGGTTTAAAACATGGACGCGCAACCTTAACATCAGCTTGCCATTCATATTGAACTTCGGAATCACTGTTTTAATTGCTTTGGTAGCCTTCGTTGTTTTTATTGTTGTTCTTGTGGTGCCGAAATTATCATCTATGAACATTGATCCTAAGAATATTTTACCTGAACAGATGCTTGGCATATTATCATCTGTTGTCGTTGACCATATGATATTGATCATTGCAGGTTTTGTGATTATCATGGTTTTAATGATGTTCATTCAATCGTACTTTATAGCAGGTGCGATCGGCATGTCAAAAGTTGCTATGGAAACAGGGGATACGCATCTTAAGGACATGTACCACTATGGAAATAAAAATGCTGTTAACCTATTCTGGATAAATGTCCTGATCACATTGATCACCTTTGCAGGGATCATCTTTGTTGTGCCTGGAGTACTTGTAATGGAAGACCTAAATATGTTTTTATCAAATACTGAAGAAACAGTAGCAAGTTCGATCCTGTTTATAGTAGGTTTTTTGGTATGGATATTATATATTATAATTGTAACTATCATCTTATCAATTGTCAATTATGCCCTTGTTGTGGAAAATCTTGACCCGATAAGTGCGCTGGAAACGGGATTCAGGTTTTTCATGAGTAATAAATTTGATATATTACTCATGTGGTTGGTATTGATCGCAATATCAATATTTATTGAGATCATTGGTATAGGCATAAATTTAGTGCCTGTACTTTCAATACTCTGGATATTTATCGATATTATAATCTCAATTGCAGTTATTCCACCTCTTACAACTGTCTGGTGGACACGCCTATACCTGAGCAGGACTGGTAGAAAGATGTATGATATAAATGAATTTGTAGAATATTCTTGAATTTGTTGACACTCTGGCCGTTCCTTTTGATAATGCGTTTGATCGTAGACAGACCTGGGGTCTCATCTTCCGGGTAACCAATCTCATGCATACGAAATTGTATCTCAACAACTCCCAATACAGCGATACTTTGTGTCTTCGTTTGCTCCTTCCAGGAGAGACTTTTGCACGTTTACCACAAGATGTTCCATCTGCTTCGATACGTCCCTAAGGTGGAGCAACTGTGAATGGGGAGAGCGCAATGAAGTATATGCGCTATGCTTCTCGAATCCGTTTTTCGGTGCCCTGGATTCTTCTTTGAACCACTTCGTATTACCATTCTTCTTGTAATCGTTATGTATTCGAATCAATTTCCGCAACCATACTCTTGATCTGCCTAGATTTTTGAAGGGCGTTAGCCTTTCTGATATCGATTGACCGCATCTATACGCTCATGTTCTTTTTCTGTATAGGGGCTGTCCTGTAATTCAAAAATCCAGGGAAAATAAGGTGAAATATGGATTTAAATACAAAAAGAAGGGTCGATATTGTTGGATATCGTAATTATTGGACCGCCTCTATATGTAGAAAGAATTGTTATGATATGACAGGCGAACTGTACAGTTTAAGGTGTGAATGAACCGGATAGTAACGTTTAGGTTAACAGGGATAATGGACTGTCCGAAATTCATATAATATTATTGAACCCCAACTCTGCCGTGGTTGGGTGTGCCGTTGCAACCTTAACTTGAATAATTTCGCAGCCACGGCACACAATTTAAGAAAGTGTGAAGTTCAAAGTTTTACAGGAAGGCCTTTGTCTGCCAGGTATTCTTTCATCTGCCTGATCGAATATGTTCCAAAGTGAGCGATCGATGCCACAAGGACTGCATCTGCATGTCCATCATTTACGGCTTCATACAGGTGTTCGAGTGTTCCGGCTCCGCCTGATGCGATCACAGGCAAATTAACTGCATCTGCTATTGCCCGGGTCATGGGAATATCATATCCAGCCAGGGTCCCGTCGGCATCCATGCTTGTGGGCAAGATCGCACCTGCCCCAAGTTCTTCAACCTTTTTCGCCCATTCGACTGCATCAATCCCTGTGGGCTTTTTACCTCCGTTGATCATCACTTCAAAACCGGAAGGAACTTCTGGAGAAGTTCGTGTATCTATGGCGACAACGATCTTTTCGCTGCCAAATTTCCCTGATGCTTCTCTCACCAGTTCAGGATTAATAACAGCAGCCGTATTCATTGATACTTTTGATACACCGATGTCCATCATATCCTGGATATCCCGGATACTCTTGATTCCCCCACCCACTGTCAATGGCACAGATATCTTGTCTACTGTTCTTTTAACAGCATCGACCAGAGTTTTTCTTTTCTCAACTGTTGCCGTAATATCCAAAAATACCAGTTCATCCGCACCGGCTTTACTATAAGCTTCAGCATTATCTGCAGGATCTCCCACATCTGCCAGATCTACAAAATTAACACCTTTTACAAGACGCCCGTCTTTTACATCCAGGCATGGTATGATCTTTATGTAGTTCATTATTGTTACTCCTTATTGGATTGAATATTGTTTACTCATAATCTCTTGCTAAAAGTAATCTTTATTGTTGTTCGTGGATATTGTTGTGGGGCTACAGCCTTATTTGTCGTAAGCGCAGTCGCAATGAACAAAATGAATACCAGAGCAGTGAACCTTATACTGTTAATCACACCTGCATTCGGTTCACAGTTTTCCCATTTTGTGTAAGAGTTCTGCATTGAGCACACTCGCACCTGCTGCACCGCGAACAGTATTGTGTCCCATTGCGATGTAGCGTATACCTTCCCTTATGCGCCCGACACTTACACTCATCCCGTTGCCCAGGTTCCTGTCAAGACGCGGTTGTGGCCGATCCGGCTCATCATGAACGATCAATGCCTTTTCAGGTTCTGTTGGCAGGTCGCCAAGGTTCGGGTTGAATTTGAGGAACGCATTCCTTACATCTTCAGGTGTAGGATCATCCCGCATGTTAGCCCATATAGCTTCGGTGTGCCCATCCATTACCGGCACCCTGTGACACGATGCACTTACTGTGATATCGGCATCTACGAACTGTGCACCATCGAATGTCCCAAGAAGTTTTTGAGGTTCGATCTCCATTTTTTCTTCTTCGCCGCCTATGTATGGAACGATATTGTCAAGGATCGCCATTGAGGATACTCCATCATAACCCGCGCCAGATATTGCCTGCATGGTCGCAACAGTTACATTCTCAAGTCCGAATTGCATGAGGGGTTTGAGTGACATGACCATCATTATTGTCGAACAGTTCGGGTTTGTTATAATGTAACCATCCCATCCACGGTTATCCTGCTGCACTTCGATCATACCCAGGTGATCGGCATTGACTTCCGGGACAACAAGAGGGACATCCTCTTCCATCCGGTATGCCGCAGCATTGCTTGCTACTGCGAACCCAGCCTTTGCAAAATCCGCTTCCACTGTTTCGGCATTGCTTGACGGGAGTGCAGAGAATACTACATCAGCATCCACTTTTGTTGGATCAACGTGAACAACATCCATTTCTGCCACGTTTTTTGGAAGCGGGATTTCCAGCCTCCAGTTTGCGGCGTTCTCATATGTTTTTCCGGCACTGCGTTCTGATGCTGCAAGTGATGTGATCTCAAACCATGGGTGGTTGTCCAGTGCCTGGATGAAACGCTGTCCAACCGCACCGGTGGCACCTAATATGCCCGCTCTTATTGGCTTTGCCATAGCTACCTCATAAAAAAATGCTGAACACTAAAAATAGAAATAATGGAATAAGAATAAGTAACTTATTCCACTGTGATTGCTTCTGTTGGACATGCATCGATACATGCACCACAGTCGGTACATTCATCTGCATTTACAACAGCGATATCGGCATCGTTCATTGAGATTGCTTCTGCTGGACATTCATCCACACATGTTCCGCATCCTACACATTCATCTACGTTTATTTTTGCTACCATTATTAGATTCTCCTTTGGTAATTATTTATATTCGATATAATATCGAGAATTTATGGAAATTCCTTATCGAAATTTGCAATATAGCATTATACGAATTAGATAAAAACCTATCGATGTTCATTGAAATACAGACATTGTATCAATGAACCATTGGATGACTTCTTCTGAATATACGTTTGCAACGTTACTCCCGGTCCGTGCGATCAGTTGCTGGCACAATATAGTCTTGTTATGGAGTGGGAGTGAAACAATATCCCCGAAAACCAATGCGGCTAAAAGGATCATCCCTATCAGGCTGTCCCACAAGCCAAAGCATGTGTGCAAATCATACATATTAAATCCGAGATGGGTAAAAATACATAATTTACATCAATAATTGCCTTATTGAGATAAGATATGGTGAATTTGTACAATGGAAATTAGTTTTGGGACAGCCTCCTATAGTAGGATTTACCCTGCATACATAATTCCATGTCATATACCATAAAAAAAAGCGGATATCAGGATAACATATCAACACACAATTTTTAAATATTTTGCACACATCTAAAAACCACTATCAAAATCGAAGATTACAGTATAACAAAACGGGCGGCTGATCCCCTCATGCAAAATCCAAAAAAGTCCCTCCTTAAAAACAGCGACGCATACATCCCTTTCGCTGTCATCGGCATCTTCATCGTCCTCGGGGCAACACTCACCTCCGTCTACTTCATAAAAATGGACTATGAGATCGCCCAGATCATCTACAACACCAACCATTCCAACCCGAAACAAACCGCCGTCAACCTCGCAGTCTCAGACCTCTCCCGTTGCCTCAACTACGCAGGCATGGAAGCCCTGCAATGGAAAGGCGAACACCCCATCATCCAGCCTGACGGCACACACATCGAAAAAACATCAAAAGACAGATATATCATCACCAGCGACATCCACGATGTAGAACCCGGTGACACACTCCACCTGACCATCGACCTGCCATACGATCCATGGCATAACATTGCCCACACTTTCAACAATAACATAACAGTCACCATATATGACTCACACAACACATCCCTTGCTACATTCTCCCAGCCGGGTGAAACAACCACCAAAACCCCATTCACAATCCCACAAGGAGCAAAACCCGGATTTGGCCGCATCGAACTCACCTGCGACACAGGCCTAAAAGCCACAGACTGGTTCAATATCGGCCCAGTAGTTGTCAAAGAAATCGCAGCCGACCACCTGAACAAACTAATAGCAATTAACTACCAGGACAACCGCCACACCTACAACCAGTATGCAATAAACGTTGAGCCCGACATCAAACCCGAACAAATTACCATTGAAAAAGTAGACGGCACACTTGAGCGTGAGATCAACCCCACAAACACCAGCTACACAATCTACTACACCTATACAATCAAAGACCTGAACTACACACTTGTCGATATCACCACAGGTGAGACCATCAACAACACCATGTGCATCTCCACACTCATCACCTCACGCGAACCCATAATTGCAGAACTCGTAAGCGAATACGAAACCTCCTTAAACAGCGGTAAAACATCCAACATCGTGCTGGGCGCAACAAACATCCGTACCTTCCTCTACGGTCCCTGGCAGCATTATGCAAACGGTCCTGCCAACATACTCACAAACCCCGCACTCTCATGCGCGATCAATACCGGAGTAACCTACACACAAAAACAGGTATTCGATTCAGTTGACCCGTGGGCACTGATATACACCATCTACTATAACGGCAAGGTGCTCTATCAGGACGTGCGCGGCGATCCAGGTCCATACGATACAAATCTCACCACCATTGATAAAAAACTGGCAGCCAATTACTCGTTTGGGATCGATGTAAAAGACGGTGTAAGTAAATCCATGACCGATTCCGGCACAACGCTTGCGCAGGTATCCGATCAATCAAAGATTACAGTTGCCGCACCAGATTATACACCTGCCGTCCTTGACGGCTGGGTGTTCGATGACCGCAAATGGCCGGACGCCAACCCCGATCTTTTGCATGATATCACGAATTCCACCTACCAGGCGGATGTGCAGGCACAGGTCGAGCGGGACGGGTTTAACAGTATTATCCAGTCTGATCCGGTTATTACTGCTAATCAGGGTTCAATGTCCCACGGCGGTCACAGTGTCAGCTGGGATTGTTCGTATGCAACCGATGGTACGCATACGGGTGCACTTGTCCAATCCTATAACTGGAGTGATAGCGCAACCAATTCCTACTCTAAACCGGTAACCCCATCTATCAATCCACCACGCGGCAGTGTTTTAAGCTGGGGTATAACAAGCGCTTCAATAAGTTTAACGTCTGTGGACGCTGCGAATGCGAAAACAAGACCGATATATGAATATGCCGGGAATGATATTCTTACTGGTATGCAACGCACTGACGGTTATCTTGACCGGGAGATGCACGAGTTCGATTGGGAGATCAGGTACGATACCAGTTATGACGTCAAAACCAGGTGGGATATCGATTACGGGTACACCTATATATACAGGTGGAGAACGTTCGAGGGCTGGGAAGATCCTGTTAATAAAACTGGAGCGATCTACAGCACCCACTACGGCACAGGCAGCGGTTCGAGTTCGACATCAGTAAGTAAGACCGATTCGGAATCGCTGTCACATACTGAAGTAGAACTGGAAAAACTGAAGATCATCTACCACAAACGACCGCCAATCGGTGGTTATTCCGGATTGGATACGTATTCTGATTTGATCATGCGTGAGTACAGGGAGACAAACTTTAGCGTTAATGGTGTCGATCGGTTTGATCCATGTTGTTCGGATGCGGCTGATAAGTATTATGCGCTACACGTTGACGTGTATGAGATCGAGAGTGACTATTCGAGGTACCATGATAAGGTGTATCTTACGCAGCACCGCGTCCGGTGTGATGTTCCTGATTGGCTGCACCGGGTGATGGCTGATGAGGTGTTGGAAATGATCGATGCTGTTGATCTGGATAATCCTCATGTGAATGTTTCACTGGTCGATAACCTTGGTGCAGATCCCACGCAGCTCCAGGCCGGTGCTGCTAATGAACTTGCTACGGATTTAGGATTTGCTCGCGAGGGGTATGTGAATAAGTCGAAGCATAAGGATGGTTCGGCTTTGTTTACGAGCAGTGATGCTGCCAGGTTTGTGGGGAAGAACGAGGCATATAATCGGCTTATTGATGATATTACACGGATCAATGCGAAATTGGAAGGGGACCTGGATTCCCATGTACTTAAGAGGATGGAGGAAAAAGGTATTGATACGGGGATGTTTAAAAAGAGTGCATCCGAATCTGTGTTTTTCAATAACCCGGCACTTGAGATGGCAGGTACTGCACTCGGAGCTGAGATGGGGATTATGTCAACCATGACTGTGTATGGGATGCCTGAGAACAAATATAACTGGACTGAAAATATGACACTTCGCATTGACCAGTACCCGGATTACCTGTATCATGATGAGAATTTTGATGTGATGGAGCATTACAGGCTGGTTGATGATTTCACCCATAAAACGGTTTATCCGCTTGGTGTCAGGAATACCTGCGTGTTCTCATCAGATCTTGCGGGAGAGATTGCTGATGTGATCAATGACAGTGGTGATCTGGTGAAAACTGCTACCACGCAGATGATGAGCCGGAGTATTTCTGATTTAAGTACTGAAATCAAGGCTCTTGAGAGCAATTTGAGTGGGTCGTTTGACATGGGTCTTCTTGATAGCAATCTTGATAATTTGAAACAGGTTTACAGCAGTCAGATGAAATCCAGGATTCCTGATGAAGTTGTCAGGCAGGTATCACATGATCCGGTGGTTTCCGGGTGGATTCGTTCAGACGAAGTTCGGTATATCACTTCTGAATATTTAGGTTCACTTTCAAATGAGGAAATAATCGAGATGTCATCAGATGATAACCTTTCAGATGATATTTCGAAAGTGATCAGATCATATATTTCAGGTGCAAATCGTACGGATTTAAGCGAGGATGAGATGGATGCTGTGATGCATCGCGTGGATACGGATGTGAGAATTGGTATGGCTGAAGGGATCAGTGTTGTTATCATTGACAATAGTAAAGTTATTGATACATGTTTTGAAGGGATCAACAATGAACTTCAGGGAATGCTGGATGATGCGACAGATAAAGTGACAGGCAAAGTGAATGAAAAGGTGAATAAGCAGGTTTCAAAACGGATTGAAAAGGCGATGAAACAGGTTCCATCAGGACTGCCTGTGATTCCGCCGCACTGGGCGTTTACGGTTAATGTGTGGACGTACGATGTGATAGGGAAATATCAGTATTTCAAGGTGACTGATAATGATAATGAAGTTATCTATGATTCGTTTTATGGGCATGTGGGCCAGACGTATATGAGGGAATATGAACCTGTTTTTCATCCATTTAAAAAAGATGCCGGCGGATTTGAGTTGCTGTTAGGCTACAATAAACCCATATTATTCAAATTTGATGGCTATGCCGCTACAATTGTCGGTCCGGGTCCAAAAGGAGTTGGCGATAAAGTTGGTGGAATGACTGAAATATCAGAAGGATATGAGGCTCTTATAGCAGAATATGGAGGATAGATTAAAAATGATATTGAAATTGAAAATTCTTATATTGACAATGATCTTAATATTTATATTATTTTCAGGCATTGCTGATGCAAAGAGTCCCTATGGCAATATGGATGTATATTACAACGGCAAACTTTTACCAGGCACGGAAGTTGCCAAGCCGAATTTGAAAATTGGAGAAACGTTTTCAGTTCGGGTGGATGTAACTTTGTACCAATATAGTAAGTTGTATATTGAGCTATGTTTGCTTGATAAAAATCATTTCGATTTTATAGATGGTCCAGCAGAATTTAATCGACATACATCTATGATTTTTGAGGAAAATGAAACACACACTTTTGAATGGACACTAAAGCCAACTGATGAATGGGCAGGTGGTACAATACCGGTAGATGTATATTACTCCATACTTTTGCCAGATGATAATGAGGCAATTGTCACCAGTGGATTCACAATAGCTTACCCCTACATGTCCACTGAGCACTACGAAGGCGACTCCACTCCCCCCACCACAACCACCCCGGACTCGCCCTCATCAACCGAATCCCCCAATTCCACCCCCGCCTTCACCCTCCTCACCACCGCCCTTGCAATCGCCCTTGCCACT
>DQIP01000229.1 GCA_020793565.1 Candidatus Methanovorans sp. | reverse complement strand
ATTTGACCTTATTTTCCCGGAATTTTTGAATTGCAGGACAGCCTCTATATGCAATAAAAAACGGAAGGGTCGAAATAGAATGCATGTTATGTACCGTTGCCGTGATGATAGTGTGTTTGCCAAAATATCCGGCCTCATCAAGCAGGTTCATGATGACAGTAAGCCGCACGGCGTTTTTAAAGTCAAGTTTGATCATTCTCCAACATATAAATGTTGCTTTTGATATCCCCATAACCTTGTACAGCGATTTATAAATTATAGAAAAGTCCTGTATGCTGTCGATTTAACATGGATGTTGCACATCCGGTGATGGGATTTTTTGATGTACATGATCAAGTTAACATGTGAATGCTAAATATTAGTCCAATTGTTACTACAAAAAATATGATATCCATTCTGCCAAGTTTCTTTTTACTCCGGTACAACTGCTGGGTATTGCTGTACCCCCTGCAGAGCATGCTGATATATGTTCGTTCGCCCTGTTCATATGAACGAAGGAACAATGAACTGATGGAGTGCGCGATCTGTTCAAGTATCCACCTGCGCGATACATTTTTGTTCCATATACTAAAAAGGCGTGCTTTCTGGGCGGTATTGATACGTTTTAGCATAGCCCAGAATATAAATAAATATCTGATCATCATTGTAAGAAGAAGAGTAAACTCCTCTGGAAGACCAAGGCGCCGGGCGGATTCTACCATGTCTTTCATTTGTGTGGTTGATGAAAGCAGGATTATGGAAGTAATGCAAACTATAAACTTTGCAAGAAGCATAGCTCCAAATTCCATCCCTTCATAGGTCATGGTTAAACCAAAAGGAAGTGATACTGGATATTGTGTAAATGATTCGATGAACGGCTGCCTGATGAACGGCTGAAGCACAGCTATTCCGGCTCCAAAAGGCAAAGCAGCAATGAACCTTAAAAGTACATACATGGGATTCAGTTTTGCGAGCATTAATATTGCGATCAGGTACAGTTCAATGAATGCCAGCCTGGTAAAGTTTAGTTCGTGTATTCGTGGAAGAGCTACGGCATAGAGAATTACAGTGAATACGACAAGTATCTTTATACGACCGTCTAATCTGTGAATCGTACTGTCCTTGTAGGATTCCCGCTCAATATCAGTTAGTGTTATTTTCATGGATGCTTGTTGTTTAATTACCGTATCGCTTTGCGGAATGATTTTGTATAATCCGCATCAGTTCATCTTTTGCAGTGGCTGGTGTTATTTCGACATTGATATCTATGCCTTCCTCTTTTAATAGTTCCATGAGTTTGGCAATACGCGGCAGCCGGAGATGTGCCTTTTTGATCAGTTCGGAATTACTGAAGATCTCTTTCGGAGTTCCTTCTGCTTCCAACTTTCCCCCGTGCATGACATATATCCATTCTGCAAACATCGGTACGAGATCCACGTTATGAGTTGAAAGAATAACCGTCATTCCAAGATCCCGATTCATTTTACTGATAAGATGCAGTATTTTATTTGAACTTGAAGGATCAAGACCGGATGTGGGTTCATCAAGAACAATGATCTTGGGTCGCATTGCAAGAATTCCTGCAATAGCGACGCGCTTTTTTTCACCGCCGCTCAGGTGGTGCGGTGCACGGTTCTCAAAACCCGCCAGACCAACAAGTTCAAGTGCTTCTTGCACCCGCGATTTTACTTTATCCCCTGGCAATCCCATATTTACAGGTCCAAATGCGACATCCTGTTCAACAGTAGCTGCAAATATCTGGTCATCAGGGTTCTGGAATACTAGCCCGACAGTCTGGCGGGCATTTTTTACGTTCTTCTTTGTTATCGCCATTCCATTGATAAGCACCTCGCCGGATACAGGTTTTAGTATCCCGTTCAGGTGCTTGAACAGTGTGGATTTACCGCTACCATTCGCACCGAGAAGTACAACGCGCGCGCCTGGGTATATTTTAAAATTCACACCATTTAAGGCTCTCGTTTTACTGCCTGGATATAAATAATTCAGGTTTCGAACTTCAATTATAGGTTCTGCTGTGTTATGACTGTTCACAATCCCAGATTCCGGAATGAATTGTGATTTAATACTTTTCTTGATTTGCATATCTGTTTCAACTTTTGTTTTAATTTCTGATTCTGCATTCATTGCATTTTATGCTGGTCGCATATACGCGATTCTTTAGATGATGTACAGATTTGATTGATACGATCAATGCTCTGGCTGCGAGCAGGGATGACGTGACGATTGTGATTGCGAGCGTATATTTTCTATATGCCGGATATCCAATACCTTTTATAATTAAACGGCCAGAAGTGTTGCATATAAAGTAGTTAGTAATAATTTTGCGATTCGAAAATATAGGATAATAGTCCAATCATATATTGTTTTCTATTTAGTCAAAGAGAGTTTTTACTATACTGGACGATTCGGAAAATCCCGGGAACGTAGGGAAAAATAACAACCCTTTGCGCTCCCAGTATCCTCTGCAGCGAATATTCATACAATTATCCATTATTAATTATCTATTACTTATTATTTGTTATCTATCATCCAGAATAAATCAAAAAGTCACTAGTCAAATGTTGGGTCGTGTCCTGAGTTATGAAACCTAATGTGCTTTTGTCATAGTTCAAGTCCGCTACTGGGATTGATTCCTAATGTCACACTTAATATCAACAGATTGTCTCGCAGCATAACGATTATTACGGAAAGTCATGATTTATGGGGCACTACCAAATGTTGTAATTGAAGACCCAACTGTTGCAGATTGATATGATAATTAAGAGACTTTTTGTTATCTTCCGGAATGGTTGGAAAACCACATAGGACACAGTGGGACACAGAGAAAAAACAACGACTCTCTGTGTCCTCCGTGGTTCATTTTCTTTGCCATGATTCATTTTATCCGGAATATATTAAAAAGTCTCATAATTAATATCAAAATTGTTGACCGAACTGGAGATGTTAATTGTCAAATACTCACAAACAATGAGAGTCTTATTCATCACTCAAATTATCATTAGATTTGAAGTAGATATAAACATTGTTATGTTTTATAAAGAATAACAATACATATATATATAGCATAAGTATTTATGATTCACAGTGTTACATTCCACTAATTTTGTAACATAATATTATATAAATATGAAATCAAGGAGGCAAAAAACAATGCATATACCTGATGCATTTTTACCATTAAGTCATGCACTTATATATTGGATAATTGCAATACCTTTTATTTTAATGTCCCTCAAATGGGCACGTGAAGAACTGGATGATTTGAAAATACCACTGCTTGCGGCACTGGCAGCAGCCATTTTTGCCATTCAGGCAATGAATATTCCTATCGGTATGGGTACAAGTGGCCACATGGTTGGTGCTGCTATGGCTGCCATTATACTGGGTAGTCCATGGGCTGGTGTACTGCTACTAACACTTGTGCTGATCGTCCAGTCATTTGTATTTGGCGACGGAGGCGTGACGGCACTCGGTGCAAATATACTCAACATGGGCATAATCAGCGGCTTTGTTGGATATTATACATTTGTTGCACTTAAAAAAGTCAACCTGAATATAGGAGTTGCTGCATTCGCTGGTGCATGGCTTGGTCTGTTTATCTCTGCAATTGTTTGTTCATTTGAGATGACCCTGTCCGGCATATTCCCTCTTGTAGGGGGTCTTATCGCAATGGGTACATATCATGCTATAATTGGGGTGATTGGAGAGGGGCTTATAACTGCAGTTGCGGTTTCTGCGATTGCAAGTGCACGTCCTGACCTATTACCGGAAACATTTACAGGAGATGTTCATAATGAATAAAAAAACCAATGCCGATGCGAAAAAGATCCTGTTGGCAGGACTTATAATTGGTGTTGTGATTTCAGTACTGGCACCTTTTCTGGCATCATCTGATCCCGATGGGCTGGAAAGCGCCGCAGAAGGTATTGTAGACCCTGCAACATTTGCTGAACTTGAAGAAAGTGAACCATTTATGTCTTCACCCATGCCTGATTATTCCATAGAAGGATTTGGTAAATTGGGTGAGGTCGGTGCGATTGTAATTGGCACGTTGCTTATGCTTGTGCTGGGTTATGGAGTAGGTAAAATAATAAAAGGATGAGATTTTACATGTATAAGAGGTGTATTCACCTCTTACCTCTTTTTTTGGATTGGAATTTCGTATTTTATTTATCTATTTACTGATTTCGTTGGTTGGTTTTGGCCAGAGTGGTCAAATTGGAAACTCCCACCAATTTGCCTGAACTGCCATTACTTCCCCTACCCGTTTTTTAATTACCTCCTGAATATTGCTTTCCCACGGGAGTATAATCTCTTGTCCACCATCAAGAGCCATAACGATCTCAAACACCGATCCAGCCAGTGCTTCCAGGTCATATCCGCCCTCAAGTACAATAGCCATGCGCCCGCATGTTGAATCAGCAAGCTCTTTTACAATTAATGCAAGTTTTCCAAAACCTGCCGATGTCAGTTCCATGCCACCAAGTGGATCGTTTATGTGCCCATCCTGTCCGGCAGATACCAGGATCATATCGGGCTTGAACTGGAGCGCAACAGGGACTAACAATTTTTTGAACACATATAGATAATCGCCATCATTTGCTCCGGCAGGCAGGGGAACATTGATGTTATACCCGGCGCCATCTCCTTCTCCAATTTCATCCAGCCACCCGGTTCCCGGGTACCATGGATGCTGGTGAGTGGAGAAATATAATACCGAAGGGTCGGAATAGAATGCATGTTGTGTGCCGTTGCCATGATGCACATCCCAGTCTACAATCAGCACGCGCGGCATTCCATGTGATTGCGCATACCGCGCCGCAATGGCAATATTGTTGAACAGGCAGAACCCCATCGCCCGCCCCGGTTCTGCATGATGCCCTGGCGGGCGTACAAGTGCAAATGCTGTGCCCCCACCTATTGTTTCCTTTACTGCATTGACTGCACCGCCTGCTGCCAGAAGTGCTGCCCTGAATGAATCCTTGGAAACAATAGTATCAGGGTCAAGCGGAATCCCGGCGCGGCAGTGTGCTTCAACTTTTTCGATGTGGTCACGGTCATGTATGTTCCCGATCAGCGGAATTGTGGCAGGCCCGGGTTTGATGACAGGGTGTTTATTAAAATAACCGCGCCCATCGAGCAGGTTCATAATGGAGGTAAGCCGCGCTGCGTTTTCCGGATGGAAGCCAGTGTCGTGTTTTAGATAATCGGGATGGTAAATGATGGATGTCATGATCGGTTATGCTATCTGTCAGTTTTGGGACTTATAGTCTTCTGGTTGGTTGACATGCATTTGGCATAAGCGGTTGGCGAGCCTGAGGATCAGCAAGGGGAGCACAGGGTGGTTTATGGTAGAAATGCCCGCAATCACCATGCTCATAATTACGCATCCAAAGCTCTCATTCACTGCATTATCTACACATCTTACAGGCACTCAACTCCGTAGGAGGTGAGTGTATTCGCGGTTAACAGAACTGATTAATAAGTGTGATCAGAAAATAATAAAAGTCCATACAACGGTAACCAACCACTGTAGAGCTTCGAGGTATAATAATTAAGATGAATCTACGTGGGATTCAGAAGATACGACATATTGACCTATTATTTGGCAAATAAAATACCTACAATATATTTTGAGTCAGTTACCATTAGATCTGAAAGATGACGTGAAAACAATAAGAAATAGCGGGGGATGGATTCGAACCATCGGTCTACGGGTTATGAGCCCGTCGGGATCTCCTGGCTACCCCACCCCGCTTCGAGGTGTGCTTATAGTATTAGGTACGATTCCCCATAACGATATTATTACTGATAAAGTTTGCGTATGAAAAACACTTTACGGAGGGAGTAGATTCAAATTCAGGGAGCGAAAATATGGATATATCTTTCATTTTGTTGTAATATTCCCAAATAACCGGAATAAATGAATTTTCGACGGGATTAGTGGAGGATCAATAGAGTTGATGATATTTCAAATATCTCGCTTCACCCTGCCTGTCCCTCAAATCCGACCCATAAATCCAGACCGTGAAATTCCATGCTCAATGGCATGTTCCTGAATAATGACGTTTCCACATAATGGCAAGGAAAACCAAACGATATAATCGTTAATAGCGATTTGATCGAATTTGGTTTTTAACATTTTTTATCACATTCGGTTTATCTTTGACAATTCGGAAACATTGCAATCACAAATTATTTTTAATAGCCAGCCATTAAACAATATTATGAAAATCGGTGTACTCGGACCAAAAGGCTCGTATTCTGAAAAAGCGGCAAAACAGTGGATAATGGAACAGGAAACCAAAAATATAGTTTCACTGGAATATTACGACGACATTCTGGACACAATTTCTGCAATTGTTGATAAAACCGTTGATATTGGAGTAGTTCCAATTGAAAACTCCATCGAAGGTTCTGTAGGCATCACACTTGACATGCTGCTTGGGAATGATCTCAATATCATCGGTGAGATAGTAGTACCAATAGAACACTGCCTGTTATCAAGAGGTGAACTTCCTGACATAAGAGTGATCCTTTCACACCCCCAGGCGCTTGCACAGTGCCGGCAATTTATAAGAACACATTTTAAAAACGCTGAGATAAGAACAACCGGCAGCACATCCTACGCCGCAAAACTTGCAAATGAATTCAAGGAAATGGCTGCGATCGCATCACGCGAATCCGCACAGGTGTATGGACTTGAGATACTCATTCCAAACATCCAGGATAGAAAAGAGAACCACACACGGTTCATTGTTACAGAGGCATATGATGGGGTAATTGCAGATACCAGGACAAAATCACCACTCCCGGAAGATGATTTCAAAACATCCATTATAGTATATCTTAAAAAGGACCGGCCTGGCGCCCTGTATGAACTTATTGGCGAGTTTGCAAAAAGAGGCATAAACCTGATCCGTATCGAATCGCGCCCATCAAAGCGCGAACTCGGGGATTACCTGTTCTACATTGATTTTGCAGGACATATCGGCGATGCCATTATAAAAGATGCTCTCGATAATATAACTTTAAACGTTGGGATGCTAAAGATGCTTGGATCGTATCCGGCATGCAATATTGAGTATAAGAACAGCAATGACGAATAATAGAATGAAACAAAACGGTGCTACACAATGGATATAGAAACATTTGTAAAAACACAAAATTCTGCGCTCAAATGGTATCAACGCACCTATATCTTATTTGATTTTGCTGTGATCTTATTTACCGCATATACACTGCTTTACATATCCAACATGGATACCTTGTTTTCCATGATGACCACCTTTGAACTCTACACAGGTTCAACCTACCAGTTCGTTGGCTATTCAATCACTTTTGAAACACTTGGATTGGCAATTGTAGCAGTTATCCTTTCACTAATTATTACAATCATTCTGCACATACGCGACAAAGGATCAAGTGCCATTTATCTTATTGAAGACAAATATCCGGTGCTTCATGAACGACTCAGGACTGCTTACGATAATCGCAAAAACAGCAACACAATTGTTGGCAATCTTCTGACAAATGTTCTTTCCGATACCACAACGGTCAGGTCATCCTCGTTTTTAAACAAAAAAAGGCTTGCCCTCAGCATCATCGCACTTGTGGTCACATTTTCATCATTTACATATGTGACGAGTTCGGATCAGCGGATAGTCACGCCTGAAGACCTGACGCAGATAATTGAAAACCTTCCATTCATACAGGAAGAGGAAGAACAAGGCCTGTTACCTGAAGATGGGGGAGACAGTGAAAGTGACGATAGTGGCAGCGAAGGCCTGTTTGGCAAACCTGCAATAATCGTGATCGAGGGTAAGGAGATAGACCTTGCACTTCCACCGGGTGCAGGAATTGGTTTTTCCGGGAATGAAGAAGGCGAGACACGAACTGAGGACTTTGAACGCTCATCCGCATATGATATCGAAGCGGTATCATCCCAGGCTTATTACGAAAGTTTGCCTGAAGGGTACCACAGTATTATAAAGGCATATTTTGAGGAAATGGCAAAGTAGCGGTTGGTTATAACACTGGTACAAGCCATATTCATAGACATGATGAAATAGAATTTACGTGAATGACAACGATAACAGTAACAATAGGAGAAGACCAGATGAATTCCACAGGCGGATTATCACAAACATATCGCAATTCAGGTGATATATTTACTGCGCTTTTTAATGAGATTGGCAAGGTCATTGTCGGGCAGCAGGAAGTAGTTGAGCAAATGATCATTGCAATACTCGCTAACGGGCATGCACTTGTTGAAAGTAATCCCGGACTTGGTAAAACCCTTACCATATCAACGATCGCAAAGACAATGGATCTGGATTTTAGCAGGATTCAATGTACACCCGATCTCATGCCTGCTGATATTACGGGCACTCACATTATAGAAGAGAGGGGCGGGATAAAAGAGTTCAAGTTCGAAGCCGGACCGGTTTTCGCAAATATTGTTTTAGCGGATGAGATCAATCGTGCATCCCCAAAGACACAATCCGCACTACTTGAAGCCATGCAGGAAAAACAAGTGACAGCAGGCAATGAGACATTTCTCCTGAACATGCCGTTCTTTATACTCGCAACACAGAACCCTATTGAGATGGAAGGCACATTCCCGTTGCCTGAAGCACAACTTGACAGGTTCCTGTTCAAGATATTAGTGGATTACCCTACACTGGAGGAAGAGACAGAGATCGTTAATCGCTATACACAATCTACAGTAATGCATGTTAACAAGGTGATCGACAAAAACACATTGCTGGAACTCCAGAGGCTTGTCCGCGACGTCCCGATAGCTGAAGACCTGAAAGCACATGCGATCAAGATCGTTATTACCACGCGTGCGTGGGGTGACCACATCGAATTCGGCGCATCACCGCGAGCATCGATCGGATTGATACTTGCCGCAAAAGCACGCGCTTTTATTCACGGCAGGGATTATGTCAGCAACGAAGACATAGAGACTATGGCATATCCGATCCTGCGGCACAGGATAATCCTGACATTTGAATCAGAGAGACAGGGCGTATCAAAGGATCAGGTCATTAAAGATATGCTTTTGCAGATAAAATAATAACACCACTATTTGTTCACCCGTATTCATCCGCATTACCTGCTACCTGCCAGGGTAGCAGGCATTCAACTCCAAAGGAGATGAATGTACCTGCGATTAATTTTTAATTTAGCCGCAGATACTGTTGTGAATAAAGATACACAAATTTACAAGTTTCAATGAACGGCAAAAAACACCAGATCGATATTGATTTTTTCAGGCAGCTTGACCGTTTTACATTTATGGTCCGGAAACGGGTATCCACTGCCTATGCAGGCAGCCGCCGCTCTATTCATAGCGGACGCGGCATTGATACGATCGGATATCGGGAATACAATCCCGGGGATGATCTGAGATCGATCGACTGGAATGTCTATGCCCGCTCTGAAAAGTTGTATGTGCGCCAGTTCGAGGAGGATAAGTCTTTAACGACCCATATCCTGCTTGATGCCAGTAAGAGCATGGACTATTCCAGCAACACGGTCTCAAAGTTCGAATATGCTGCCATGCTTGCTGCAGGTTTTGCGTATCTTGTCACAAAGGACAATGATATGTTCGCAATATCAACATTTGCTGAAAAGGTGGATACTACAAAACCCCGCCGTGGCAGGCAGCATCTTGTGCGCACTCTTGAGCGCCTGGGAGATACTGAACTTGGAGGCAAAACTGCGATCAATGAATCCATCCTCAATTACGGGCGTATGATACGCTCACGTTCGCTTGTTGTAATCATCTCGGATTTCATGGATGATCTTGAATCCATCAACGCCGCAGTCCAAAGACTTGCAGACCACGACCTGATACTTGTTCAGGTACTCGACCCGGCCGAGCATGACCTGAAAGTGCACGGGCATTCCAGGCTTCTTGATATGGAGACGGGCGATAAGTTAAAAACGTATGTAAGCAAGAATTTCAAGACAGAATACCAAAAACATCTTGATGATCACATCAGCAGTATCAGGAAGACCTGCGCACGCGCAGGTGCCGAGTTCTATACTTTCACGACAGATGTACCTGTCTTTGATGCATTCTTCTACACACTCAGCAGGAGGAGGCTATAATGGCTTTTACAACTCCTCTTGCACTGGCGGCTCTTGCCAGCATCATACCTCTGATCATTTTATACCTCCTGTACCCAAAACCACTTGATATACAGATTCCATCCCTGATGTTCCTGATGAAGGTCGAGGAAGAAAAAAAACGATTATACTCATCCATTACCAGGCTCATAAAGGATCCCCTGTTCCTGCTGCAGCTGCTTGTCCTGATATTTCTCTCAGTTGCCGCGGCAGGTCCGTTCTTTATAACTGAAGAACCGCTTAGCGGCGAACATACGGTACTCATCATTGACTCGTCAGCAAGCATGCAGGCAGATGAACGGTTTAAGAGTGCAGTTTCAATCGCACAGAATTATGTGAGCAAGAAGAACAGCATCATCCTTGCAAAAAATATACCTGTTATCGCACTTCAGGATGCCGGCGCATCGAGTGCGAAGGATGTTCTCGAAAAACTGCAACCAACGGCTACGGTTGCCGACCTTTCAATGGCAATATCAAGCGGGATGCGTCTTCTCTCTGATGAAGGAGGCAGGATCATTGTCATTTCCGATTTCACGAACTGGGACGGTGACGATCCGGTGACTGCCAAGAGCCTTGCGGAATCCTATGGTCTCAAAATGACATTTGTCAAGGTGGGAAAGAGCGCGGGCAATGTGGGGATCATCAATGGATGGCTTGAAGCGAGTGATACGGGATATACCTATAACTGCATTATCAAGAACTACAATGATAGATCTGAAAAAGCGAAGATTGACATAAGCATAAGTAATGGTGATAATGATGCGGTTTCCAGAACAATGTCACTTGACATTGCGGCGCGTTCTACAAAACAGTTCATGTTGACAAATATCGGTAACGGAATCACAACAGTGAAACTTGCGAATACGGATGACATGATGGTTGATAACACAGCATATATTTCGATCCCTGGTGTATCGCAACAGCGCGTGTTGTTTGTTTCCGATACAGGAAAACTGCCTTCAAAAACCTCGCTTTCATTGATACCAAATACCGGAACCACTACTTCAGGGAATGTTCCTTCTGACATTGCCAGGTATGATGTCGTTGTTATTGCAAACAAGAACACTGCCCTGTCCAAACAGGAGATATCAATACTTGATAAATTCATTAATAAAAACGGGGGGAAGGTTGTTTTCATTGCAAGCAATGCGCTTGCGCCGGATGTGGCTGATTTTGACCTGTTCAAATTACTGCCTGTTAAACCACTGGAAATTACAGAGGCTTCTGATGGCGTATTGCTGAGTGTTGTACAGGACACACGGCTTACTGAGGATATGAAGTTCGATGAGGTTGCGGTCTATAAGTACCTGAACGCAACACCCAGAAGCGATTCTACATCACTTGTGGTTGCAGAAAACAATATTCCTGTGCTCACATACCAGGCAATGGGTGACGGTACGGTAGTCTATATAGGACTTAATGATGTACTTGGCGAAGAGGCATGGGGTAATTTCCACAACCTGCCTGAATATCCGGTATTCTGGGCAAAACTGATCGGCTGGCTTGGCGGGGCCGGAGATATTTCGGACTACAATATAAAAGCAGGCGCAATAACCGCGCTTTCACAGAGTATGGATTATTCAGCACCAGGCGGTACAATGTCAGGTAACCGCGTGCTGTATGATGAAGTCGGAATATATGAGGTGGCAGGCAAAAGAATTGCCGTTAACCTTTACAATGACCGTGAGTCAGATACGACAGTGGATGCATCGGATGTGATTGAGCGCTCTCTTTCAAAGACCGGACCAGGTGTTGTGAGGGCTACAACCTATACCGTCAAAAAAGATATTGACATCTACCTGATAGCAGGTGTATTGTTACTGATGCTGCTTGAGATAATGATTATACGAAAACGAGGTGAACTATGACACTTCCACTCGAAAATCCACAGATGCTGTGGCTGGTTGTTCCGACACTGCTTATCGGTCTTTACCTGATCCGGAAAGGTGCAAAGACAGGAATTGTGGAGTCACGCATCATCGTTGCAGTGCTGCTTATCATTGCACTGGCATCACCGTATACGCTTGTCAGCAAAACGACAATTGATGAGACTCCGGATATTGTCATAATATCTGATGAGACTGCCAGTATGCAATTGTTCGAAGAAGGGACAGCATCCCGGATATATGAAGCACTTACTGCAAAGACACCGACAACACTTGTCAAGGTCAGCGGGGACAAGACTTCGATCGGGGATGCGATAGTACAGTATTCAAGGGGTGATAACCAGATCGTACTTGTGAGTGATGGGAACAATAATTACGGCAAAACTCTTGAGGATGCGTTCAAGTTCGCAAAGGAGACGGGAACGACTGTGTATTCTGTTGAACCTGAACTTAAGGCCAATGACCTGAGTGTGGTAATTACTGGCGATAAGACGGTTGTTATCGGGAATAAGAATGAATTTAATGTGGTTGTTTCACAGGCAGGGGAGGGGAAAATAAAGTACTCTCTTGAAGTGTTGGTTGATGGAGATATTGTATGGGGAGGGAAAAACACCGAGTATCCTCAAACCGTGCGTGAAAAGTCGATATCTTTGGCAGATATTAAACCTTTCATGTCACTTGGTGCACATACTATCAAAGTAACATTGACTCCCCATGGTGAAGATGGGGATCACATAAACAATGTGTTCTACAAATCCGTTTATGTGGTTCCAAAACCAAATATCCGGCTGATAGCCGATGACACTACATCATCGCTTGCCAAAAATTTGTTTAAACTGTACGATGTTTCGACAACTGGCGGATTGTCAAAAATTGATGATAAAAAGGTTGTTGTGCTTGATAATAAGCACATAAATAGCCTGTCTGAAAACGATGTCAAAACACTTAAGGAATATGTGACAGATGGGCACGGACTTGTTGTTTCGGGTGGCGAACGTGCTTATAATTATGGTGATTACCTGAACTCGTCTTTTGAAGAACTGCTGCCAGTGATGTCGAAACCGACTGACTGGCATGGCGGCAGGAGTATTGTGTTGTTGCTGGATGTATCGGAAAGTACCCGAACATCCTATGTATCCCCACCTAAAGCAAGTGATTGGAGACATGGTCAAATCATAACTTATGAAGAACAACAACAACCTTCGCTGTTGTCATATATATTTAACAACGCAATACATATTATCAATGATCCGGATAATCGGGATGCTAATATTGCCGTGATTTCTTTTGAAAAAGAAGCAAGTGATATATCAGGAGGATTTGTTTACTTGGGTATCGAATCAAACCGGAATGAAATTATTAAAAATATAATTGAATTTGAAGGAGCCGGGGATACTAACCTGTCTGAAGGACTCATTATGGCAGAAGATGTTTTAGAGCAAAGTGCTGGTTCGCAAAATATCGTAATACTTTCAGATGGTGGTATTGAAAGAAACTATGGTAATACCGTTGAAGTTGCAAAGCGACTTCATAATAAAGGCATAAACCTGTTTTTTGTCCATCATACTTTACTTGATACTTTTTCGAGTTATCCTGAAAAATTGATGACTGAAATCGGGCAACCTCAAAATTATGTATTATCAAAAGAAAGCAATATAAACATAATATTCGAGGAACTCGAAAAACCGCCGGAAGATGATAACACCATTCTCCATATATTCCCACTCATCGAATACAATTCAAACCATTTCATTACCCGCAACATCGAGATCGCCGGCAATATCACAGGGTATAATGACGTTACGCCAAAAGCAGGTGCCGACAGGCTCATTATTACTACCACGGGAAAACCGGTACTTACTACATGGAGATACGGACTCGGGCGTGTGGCATCCCTGACAACCGATAACGGTGAGGGCGGGGGGAACCGGTGGAGTTCGCAGATGTATGCCGGTAATAATTCAAAACTTACATCCGCCATCCTCAACTGGGCTATCGGGAATCCACGCATTGAAGAAGGCGCCGTACTTGAGGGAATGGATACATGGCTCGGCACGCCTGTAACACTTACTCTTGTGATGTACGATGAGGGCGTACTGCCTGCACTCAAACTTGATGGTACCGGGTCGCTTGAACTTTCGGTGACAGGGGAGAACACCTACGAAACTACAATTGATCCTGACCGGATCGGAATGCACGATATTTCAGGTTATCCGGTTGCTGTGAACTATGCACTCGAATACCGCGATGTCGGATTGAATGAGGATATGCCATCGTTTATCATATCCAGTGGTGGAAAAACGTACAATGAACGGTATGCCCGCGCGCTGCTTCTTGAGGATGCGAAAAAGAACTCGGAAAGAGTTGTGCAGGAGCCTGTGAGCTGGAAGATGTATTTTGTTATTGCGGCGCTGCTGCTGTTCCTGTTGGAGATTGTGATCCGGAGGATCAAGGAGATCCAAGCTGCTAAAAGGGCTGAGAGGATGGGAGTGTAGAGTGTTTACCAAAGCCCATCTATTGTTCGAATATCGATAAGGGATTCAGCTTTTTCAATCATTTCTTTGTCCAATGTAATAAGTGGTATATCAAATTCTTTCGCGATTTGTATGACGATAGCATCCATCCCCCTTACCCCAACCTTCATTGCAATGTCGGCTGCATGAGATGCTCTTTCATACCCAAGACCCATGAAATTGATATTATCAATATTTAGTAGATCATTCTTTACCCGATCTGCAAGTTCTCGTGATCCGGTTCTTCTTCTTATTGCGGCTGTAATTTCAACCAACACTATGTATGGTTCAATTGCAATATACTCCCCATCCTTTACTTTCCGAAGAATATTTTTTGATATTTCATGATTGACTTCTTGTTTTGCAAAGCCGAAACAATAACTGAACTATCGAGACAGATATTCATAAGACTCACCACATCTTTTCTCTTTGTGATCTAATCTCTTCCACTGCCGAATCATCAATCCATTTTGATGATATCTCTTCAGATGCAAGCATCAGGTCATCCCATGCTTTATTCGATTTTTGTTTATTGGATTCAAGACCAATGACCAGCTTCCTGATCTCTTCCAGTTCATGAGATACGTGATCGATATGGTCATTAATTGCTACTACACCAGACATAATATCACCTTACTATATTACAATGCAATTTACAATAATAAGTTTAAAAGCGTTTTGATAATATATAGATATTCTCAGATACAAAAACTATGAGAGTAATTTATTCTGGACGGAATGAATCATTGTAAACTTTGTCCAATGTAATAAGTGGTATATCAAATTCTTTCGCGATTTGTATGACGATAGCATCCATCCCCCTAGATATAGTCTAAAAACCGATGTTTACTAAAGGGACACATATCGATAATATAACTGCGATCAACACAGTAGTGATGACTTTATTAATTCCACTTGCATATCGTTTTTATACTTTGTTTTTGTATTAAATCACGTTTAAATTTATATTCAAACCTAACGAGAAAATCCTCCCTACGGTCGGATTAACTCGGACTACATAATCTTATAGATTATACAACAAGAAAATCCTCCCTATGCTCGGATTAACTCGGACTACATAATTCTATAAATTATATACAACGAGAAAATCCTCCCTGCGGTCGGATTAACCGGACTACATAATCTTATATTATATGCTATAAAAAGACGAAATGTGATCAAATACTACCAGCCAATAAGGATTGGCATAATTAAGTCCAAACACATTTTATCCAGACAGGTGAAATAATGCAATTATTACTCATCCATTCCGATTATATAGAATACGAAGTTAAAAAGAGCACTCCAGTTGCTGAGAAGATCGAGGAATCGCTAAAACAGGGACGTCTTGAAGACGCGCTTACAGCATTCATGGCTGTTGAAAGCGTTGACAAGCCAAACCCCGCCGATACGATAAAGCGCACCGTAGAGGAGATCGAAAAAGTTGCAGCACAGGTTAAAGCCGTTCGTATAATGCTCTATCCTTACGCGCATCTCAGTTCTGACCTTTCATCCCCGAAGGTCGCAGTTTCAGTACTTAAAGGTATTGAAGATGCACTTTCCGGCAAATACGAAATTATGCGGGCACCTTTTGGATGGTACAAGGCATTCAAGATCAGTTGTAAAGGACATCCGCTCTCCGAACTTTCCCGCTCCATCCGGCCGGAAGGAGAGCAGGGGGCTGAGGAAACAAAAGTAATAACATCATGTGCCAAATCTTCGGAAGACACAGATGTAGTATCCGAAGCACTCAAAGCCGAAAGTGTCGCAAAATCTTACTGGCATATTCTCACACCCGACGGGGAACTGCACAGTACCGATGATTTTGATCTTTCAAAATATCCAGGTCTCCGGAAGTTCGTAGATTATGAGATATCAAAGAACCGTGCGATCGAGAAAGCACCCCCGCATGTGGAATTGATGCGAAGGCTTGAGATCGCTGATTACGAACCCGGATCTGATTCAGGGAACATGCGGTTCTACCCAAAAGGGAGATTAATGAAAACCCTTCTTGAGACGTATGTACTTGACGAATCTTCAAAATACGGGGCAATGGAAGTTGAGACGCCGATCATGTATGACATGAACCATCCAACCCTAAAAAAATATCTTGATAGGTTCCCGGCACGCCAGTATTCGATCGAATCTGACAAGCGTCACCTCTTTTTGAGATTTGCGGCATGTTTCGGGCAGTTCCTTATGAACCATGACATGACCATCTCCTACAAGAGCCTGCCCCTGAAGATGATCGAACTTACCAGATACAGTTTCAGGAAAGAGCAGCGCGGGGAACTTGTGGGCCTGAGGCGACTTCGTGCATTCACCATGCCTGATATGCATACCTTGTGCACCGATATGGACCAGGCAGTATCGCAGTTCGATGAACAGTATAATATGTGCATCAATGTTCTTGACAAGGTCGGCATCAAACTCGATGATTATGAAGTTGCAATACGCTTTACACGTGATTTTTACGAATCCAATCGTGAATTTATCACCAATCTTGCAAAGACGGTTAACAAACCCGTACTTATTGAGATGTGGGATACACGTTTCTTCTACTTTGTACTTAAGTTCGAATTCAATTTTGTAGATGCACTTTCAAAAGCAAGTGCATTGTCAACTGTCCAGATAGATGTTGAGAATGCAGAGCGGTATGATATCAATTACATCGATACGGATGGCAAAAGTAAAAAGCCGGTCGTACTTCACTGTTCCCCAAGCGGTGCCATTGAGCGCTGTATCTATGCACTGCTTGAAAAAGCAGCCATGGACATAGAAGAGGGTGCAGTCCCAATGCTGCCTGTATGGTTATCACCTACCCAGGTACGCATTATCCCGATCGCACAACGACACCTTGAGTTTGCAGAAGAGGTCTGTGAACAGTTGAAATGCCGTGTTGATATTGATGACCGGGAAGATACGGTCGGTAAGAGGATACGTGATGCAGGCAGGGAATGGATCCCCTATGTAGCAGTTATTGGTGACAAAGAAGCAGAGAATGGCACGATCAATGTGACCATACGCTCAGAATCCATGCCAAACAAACCTGTGAAAATTGAAATGTCTGCAAAGGACCTGAACGAGCGCATAATGTCGGAGATCGATGGGTTGCCTTATAGGGGACTTCCGCTCTCAAAACTTGTATCGATGAGACCAAAGTTCATATAAGTACAATAAGAATATTATATTATGCAAAAACGGGAAGATGGAACGTCCGGATCCTGTGTAGAGATTTATGTATCCGGCAGGGTACAGGGTGTGTATTTCAGGCAATTTACAAAAGATTGTGCCGTACATCTTGGGCTTGTCGGGTATGTCCGGAACCTGCCTGATGGAAGGGTAAGGGCAGTTGCAAAAGGCAGCCATGAAAACATAGAACGGTTCGTGAAACAACTTCGTACAGGTCCACGAATGGCGAATGTGGAATCCCTTGATGCAAAGTGGAGCGAAACATTTGATTCGTTTGATGATTTTAGAATAAGGGGATAACTTCACATCGCCAGATCAATATTTCAGGGAAAAAATACAATGTTATCCAAATTTCCCCATACTTTGCATAATTTTAATTAATATCCCAAGTTTGACTTTGACAGTTACGGGGATCACTGACAAAGTTGTATGCATATCTTTTCGATCTCAAGCCGCAACTCTTCCTGCGATACACCATACATTTGCGCAAGATACATTGCGCCGCCGGCACCTACGCCTTCTTTTACGTCTCCTGCTTCATATCTTTGAAGCCCTGGCAGGTTGGACGCGCCAAAACCAGGGTCTGCCGTGTACACTGGCACTCCGAGTTCATCGACCAGTTCCCTAAAGTTTGCACTTTCATCATCAACAACATACTTTGTAGTCGCAATGGAAATGTTGCCGGTATTGATACCAAGATGCTTTATAACAGCAAAAACAGCCGCCATCTGGGTTCCACCCGCAAGCACAACCCCGATCCCATCAGCGCTCGCATTAATCCCGGATACAATTCCTGCAACAGTCACCATCATAGGGTCACCAAGACATGCTATTGCATACAAAGGATCATCGCGGAGACTTCCAAATTCAACCCCGGATACATCCATTCCCTCTTTAACGATCCTGTTTTTCAGTTCAAGTGGATTGGAACAAGAACTACTGCTGACATTCCCATTATACCCAAGAGCACTCAAAACACCCATAGCAGTGGTTGTACCGCCAGGGATGCTTTCCCCGATCAAAAGATGATCAGTTCTATCCCCGATCTCACTGCCAAGTTCTTGTGCACGCTTAAATATCCCTTCCGTGTCATAAACTGCGACAGGCTTACGAATATCAAATCCGGGTTTTGCCATAAGATCTACAAAAGGCACGTCAGGAACTACTTTCAAACCTGCATTTATAAACATGTGCGGGATACCTGTAAGGTTCAGTGCAGCACGTGTAATTATAGCCGGTGTCGGTGTACTATATGGCGGTGTGATCGGCAGGACAGGTACACTGGCAATGTTACCAGTCGAAACAATCTCTGCATCCCCTGCAGGGGTATAATCTGTCAGTTCCGGTGTTTTACCTGCTGCAGAGATTTCCGGAATATAGGCTGTTTCTGTATTTGAGAGTACGAATAAAAACAGTGGTTTTTCAGGCACATGCGCAGGTGTAGGTACTATCCATCCCATATATATTACCGCATTAGTTTGTATGTTTTAACAGTTAAATGGCAATTAGTGGCGGTCAGTATGTCCTTGCTACATACACCCTGGTAGTAGCATCTGCACCACATACCGGGCATTTCCCGATAATATTCTCATCCTGTACAGTCGGGATCCCGAGTATTCCCGCACCAATATCTTCTTCCAGTGTAAGGCCGCATTCCTTCTCACCGCACCAGTATATCCTTGCGATTCCCATGGAAAGTTTATCTTTAATCTCATCAAATGTCTCACAATCAAAGATGCGGTCCTGCAACTCATCTTCTGCCTTGGCAAGCATATCTGCCTGAATAATATCGAATCTCTTCAGTATCCCGGTTTTTATATCGTCAAGCGGCACCTGTTCTTTCTCTCCAGTGTCACGTCGTGCAACCATAGCAGCGTTATTCTTCAGGTCACGCGGTCCGATCTCAATTCTGATCGGAACGCCACGCATTTCCCACTTGTAATATTTAGCGCCCGGACGACTGTCGCTGGCATCGATCTCAACGCGTATGCCGGCAGATACAAGGCTTGACCTGACATTCTCACATGCCTCAAGGATCTCTGCCCTGTCCTTGAAAATAATGGGTATTATTACGACCTGTATAGGTGCTATCTGTGGAGGGAGCACCAATCCCTTATCATCGCCATGGATGGAGATCATTGATGCGATGGAACGCTCGGATACGCCGTAACATGTTTGATGGGCGTAGATCTGCTCACCGTCAGGATCTTCGTATGTTATCTCGAATGTCTTTGCAAAATTGTCACCAAGATGATGTGCAGTACCGACCTGAAGCGTCTTGCCATCAGGCATCAGTGCATCGACCGCGATAGTATAATCCGCGCCCGGGAATTTATCCCAGTCTGGCCGCTTCGACGGAAGAACCGGAATACCAAGCTGGCGGTAGAATTCAATGTAGATACGTATCGCTTCATCGACCTGTGCAGCGGCATCCTCCCATGTTGTGTGGACGGTATGCGCTTCCTTGAATGATGTGATCTCCCGAAGTCGAATGAGCGGACGTGTGTGTTTTGTTTCATACCGGAAAGTATTTACGATCTGGTAAAGTTTGAGCGGCAGGTCTGCGTGTGAGCGCACCCATAGTTTGTACATCGGGTAAATGGCAGTCTCGCTTGTAGGGCGAAGCGCAAGTTTGACATCAAGCGGATTTGTTCCGCCATGTGTGACCCAATAGACCTCTTCTTCAAAGCCCTTGATGTGCTCTGCTTCCTTCATAAACTCATGTTCGGGTATAAGAAGCGGAAAAAGTGTTTCCTGATGATCTTTGTCAAGCATTTCCCTGATAATGGCATAAACGTTCTTTCGGATTGAAAAACCAAACGGATGCCAGACGTACAATCCTTTAACAGGATAGCGAACATCCATGATCTCAGCTGCACGCAGCAATTCATTATACCATTCACTGAAATTCTTTTTTGCAGGAAGCGATGCTTCTTTTTCTTGTTCTGCCATGCTCTCACTCATCAATTTAAATTATTTTTTTATAGTATATAATCTATAGGATTATGTAGTCCAGGTAAATCCGAACTTAGGAGGATTTTCTTGAATAAATAGGTGCATTGCTTAAAGACGTTTCCATTACATGAAATTTACAAAGTTTGTTGATCATGATGTGTTGTGGGTGTGAAAATCATAACTGATAAATAAATGGTGAAAGTGGGGAGATATTAAAGAAAATACTATATGCTAAGGCGAACCAAAACCTGCGACGGTACACCTAACCGCAGCAAAAATGCGGGGTATGATAATTAACATATATGTCCACCGAATTGGAATTCACAGGTAAATCCCGTGCCCATTTCAAACACCTCATTTGATAAATTGATCCGCCCTTCACCATCAACTTGCCTGATAAAATGTACCATCCCCCCGTTGATGTATTTTATATAAAAAACTGTACGATATATTGATCCCTTACAGTTAAGCCAAAATGTACCGTAATAGCAAAGTGTTTTTTGTTTTAGGATACCTATTTATCAGGGTATTTGGTGCGGGAGGTGCGATTCGAACGCACGAACTTCTACAAGACTGGGCTCTGAACCCAGCGCCTTTGACCTGGCTGGGCAACTCCCGCATTACGACGCGTCCACATAGAGCGCTTTATGTAATTAAACCTTATCATCCACCGGCACAAATCCAATTTCCATTTGTAAAATCCTATGCGTATCCGGCGTGCCCTGAAATAAAATTTTGTTCCATATCCATTGGAATAACTGGATTTAAGAACTGCGTCCAGCACATTCAAAAAAAATAAAAGCATTTGTTCAGCGATTTTTGATACCGAGGCAATCCGCCGCAGGTGGCCATACCCAAATCACTTGCGCGAACGATATGGACTTTTCGCAGCATTTTTACTTATAACAAAAATATAGAATAGCGCAGCATAGCGTTTTCACACACTAATATTATTAAAAATGTTCAGGTTTATTCGACCGAGGTATATTTTTAATAATGTTTGGAAAACGCCACCTGCGGTGGGATTGCTGCACGGGGCCTGAACATATGGGCTGTGCATCGACATTTTATCGAAACCATCTAAACAACCACAAATGAAATGAAATCGATAGCAAACCTCATGCCATTAACTCGATTAGAAGTGCTTTTTGTGCATGCATCCGGTTCTCTGCCTGCTCGAAAACCACCGAATGCGGACCATCCAGAATTTCCGCAGTGATCTCCTCGCCCCTGTGTGCAGGCAGGCAGTGCATCACGATCGCATCATGTTTTGCAAGACCCACAAGTTTAGAGTTGATCTGGTAATTTGCCAGGTCCTGCATACGCTTCTCACGTTCATCCTCATCACCCATTGATATCCACACATCCGTATACAGGACATCAGCATCCTTTGCAGCCTCTAACGGGTCATTGGTTATTGTGACATTGCCGCCCATTTCTCTTGCCTGCGCTACAATATCATCATCAGGTTCATACCCTTCCGGGCATGCCACTGTGATATCCATGCCAACGATCGCACATCCGAGTATCGCGGAATTGCAGACATTGTTCCCATCCCCGATCCATGCATATTTCAGGCCAACAAGCCTATTCTTATATTCCTGTATCGTAAGCAGGTCTGCAAGTATCTGGCATGGGTGCTCCTTATCGGACAGCGCATTGATCACAGGAACAGTTGCATGTTCTGCAAGTTGCTTAACTGTATCATGCCTGTTCACCCTTGCAGTAATACCATGCACATATCCAGACAGCACGCGCGCCGTATCTGCCACAGTCTCGCCGCGTCCGATCTGGATATCCCTGTAATTAAGGTAGAGCGAATGACCGCCAAGGTCAGCCATACCTACCTCAAAAGATACCCGCGTGCGGGTGGATGATTTTTCAAAGATCATTGCAAGGCTCTTATTCTTCAGAAGGTCTGTCACCTTCCCGCGAAGGCGCTTTTCCTTCAGGTCCTCTGCCACATTGAGAATATCAAGTATCTCCTCATTGGAGAGGTCGGCAATTGAGATCAGATGTTTCATATCAATCAACTCAAATTATTGCTAAAACTTTTAAGTCTATGTTTAAGTTTAAGTTTAAATTAAAATTATTGTAAACCAGATCAAAACCCACGAATTTCTTTCATGTGGTCGATCCGCTTCTGTACCACTGCCGCAGTACCGATGTCGCGCCTTGAATGCAGGTCACCTTCAATATTGTCAAGCGCGTTCTGCGCAATCGTTTCCGCTTCGGCAATGGAATCCGCAATACCGACAACAGCCACCGCTCTTGAGCCTGTGGTGTAAACCTTCCCATCCTTCTCATATACGCTTGAATAGAACAGCAGCGCATCCCCGATATCGCCTGCGATCACTTCACTGTCCTTTGTCGGATCGTCCGGATAACCCGCAGGAACCGCATACTTGCACACTGTTGCCTTTTCGCTGAATTTCACGTCAATATCCGCCAGTGTACCGTTTGCGATCGCGGAGATCACATCAACATAATCCGTTTCAAGAAGCGGAAGAACATTCATAGCCTCGGGGTCACCGAACCTGGCATTGAACTCGATCACTTTCGCCCCGTCCTTTGTAAGCATGAACTGCCCGTACAGGGTTCCCTTATACAGCACACCTGTTTCTTCATGCAGTGCCTTGACAGTATCCCTCATTATCTGTTTTGCCTGCTCAACATCACCAGGTACAAGGAATGGCAGGAGAGCACCAGCACTGGTATAAGAACCCATGCCACCGGTATTAGGACCAAGATCACCCTCAAATGCACGCTTGTGATCCTGAACAGTCGGTGCAAAGGCAAGCGACTTACCGTCAACGAATGCCTGAAGCGTGAACTCTTCACCCACAAGGTTCTCTTCAATGACCACGCTATCGCCTTCCAAAAGGCTGGCAGCATACGCTTTGGCAGCCTCAATATCAGGAAGCTGGTCACCCATGACTTTAACGCCCTTGCCACCAGTCAATCCTGCAGGTTTTACCGCCACATTTCCGAGTTTCCCGATAAACGCATCCATGTCGTCTTTTTTTGTGAAAACACCAAAAACCGGACATCCCCCGATATTGTGTTTTTTCATGAAATTACGAGCCCATGCCTTATCGAATTCGATCTGTGCGACCGCTTTTCTGGGACTTACCGCATGTATGCCTGCATCTTCGAGCGCATCGGCAAGAGAAACTGCAAGCGGGGCTTCGGGTCCTATTACTGCGATATTGGTTCTTCTGGACTTTGCGTAATCCACCACTTTTTCAACATCAGTTTCGTTTACAAGAAGAAAATCGTCGCATAGTCTTGCTATACCCGGGTTTTTCTTTGCCATTACTGCGAACATAATCGGATTTTGATCGCTTCTTGCAATCGCTTCAGCGATTGCATGCTCTCTTCCTCCGCCACCAACAACTAGAATATTCATCAATTAAACCTCGTTAGAACTTAAAAAGAATTTTTCATCTGGTTTTCAGATTAAACATAGATCCATATCGGAACTCATATTAGACATTGTTCTTTGCTAAACTTAAATTTAAATTTAAATTTAAACTTAACCTTAAACTTACTAATCAGCTGTAGAAATGGAATATGAATAGCATTTGAATTCAACGTTGAAACATAAATATCTTGCGTTTTAAAGGATTTCAATATCGATCCGGAACTACAAGATCACTTGATCTTACAAGAGGAATAAGGTTCACACCGATCGAATCCAGCCTGTCCATTGCATTCTCCTCCCGGTCAACCACAGTTATCACCGTATCAACAACCCCCCCGGCATCACGCAGTGCTGAAATACCATCCAGCACTGACCCGCCGCTTGTTGTAACATCTTCCAGCAATACCACATGTGCACCGTCTTCCATATCCCCGACAAGTCTTCCCCCTGTGCCGTGATCTTTCGCCTCTTTTCGTACAAGCAAAAGCGGAAGTCCGGTCTCAAGTGAAACTGCAGTTGCGATCGGGACACCACCAAGTGCAACACCGCCCACAATATCGAAACCTGCAGCACGTATCTTGTCGGCAGCCTGTTTTGCAATGATGCGGAGTGTATGTGGATCTGTGCTTGCTTTTTTGATATCGATATAGTACTTGCTTTTTTTGCCTGATGCAAGTGTAAAATCCCCGAACTTAACAGCACCGCAATTCCTGAGTGCTGCGATAAGTTCCTGCTTTGTATTATCTTCTGACATTATTGAATCCCACCATCATACCATATATATTTACTTTGCTTACCAGGGTTCATTTTTCACACCAATGAAATATCCGATGATATTTGTTACCAGATGCAACATCGGGGTAATTACCAGCACCGTTACTATTAACCAGGCCGAAAAATTGGCAGTGAACCACACGGGAGATGCAAGATATGTAAACATCCATGCTCCCAGAACAAAGTCCAACTGGTCAATGACAGGTAGCGGGGCGCCGCGTTTCAGGCCCAGCCTGCGTTTGAAGAAACTCATGAACATATCACCGAAAAGTGAACCGCATGACATTGCGAGTATCACAATAACCGAGCCTGCGGTGCTAATTCCAAATGCCGGCAGCGTCACGCCAGAAACAGCAATCCCATTCGACACTAATCCCATCTGCAAAAGTCCGATTAACAGGCCGCAGGTGATTCCAACAAGAAGTCCGCGATATGTTTTTCCATCGCCCAATATCCTTTTCCCATCACCCATTGTTCGCCCACCGTCTATGGGTTTGCCGCCACCGAATACAGCTGCCAGTGGATTTGGGACGTACGCTGGAAGCATCAGCCAAATTGCAATTATTATAAGTTCAATCATGTTATAAGCCCAATATATTTTTGGTTGTTTATTGCTTTATTCAAAGAAAATAAGTCCTGTGCCATTATGTGCCTCTTAATCCAAACCTCATAATTTCGATCGTCCCAACTCAGCATGCGCGCGCGCGAGGTGACCCGCAGCCTGGGCGCCAATGAGTGACAATTCACCTGCCAGTACACCCACAGCCATAATTTCGGCGAGTTTCTTTGAATTCGTGCCGGGTGAATCTCCGGCACCTGCAACTCCAAGTAGGTTCAGGCAGTCCAACTGGGTGCCAATTCCCGTACCCCCGCCAACAGTTCCAACTGGTAGTGCCGGAAGTGTAACTGCACAGTATAGGTCCCCGTATCCTGTTAGTTCCATGGTGGTGATCGCTGTGCTTCCCTCTACAACATGTGCCGCATCCTGACCGCATGCAAGGAACATCGCAGCAATGACATTTGCGGCATGTGCATTGAAACCAAGCGCACCGGCACGGGCAGAACCTAAAAGGTTTTTCCGGTAATTCACATCCGCCATAGCCTCAGGAGTGCATTTTAACCGCGCTACGACCATGTCTTTCGGAATGGTAACCTCTGCAACAACAGTTTTTCCCCTTCCCAGTATGGTATTAATGGCAGCCGGTTTTTTGTCAGTGCACATATTACCTGACAACGAGATAGGATCCGCTCCAAATTCATCCACGATCAGGTTAACAACTGCTTCTGTGGCAATCGTAACCATGTTCATGCCCATGGCATCCTTTGTATCATAAGAAAAACGCAGGTACACAGTGTTTCCTGCAACATACGGCTCAACCCTGAGAAGTTCTCCAAATCGTGTGGTTTCCCCGGCTTTCTCCTGCATCTGCCTGAAAACTTCCGGTTTCCTGACCCAGTCAACAAACTCCCGTGCATGAACAACATTTTCAAGTTTAAAAACAGGTGCGCGCGTCATTTCATCCTGGAATATTCTCACATTCGCGCCCCCTGCTTTTGTGATCACGGAACAACCACGGTTCACACTGGCGACCAGCGCGCCCTCGGTAGTGGCAAGTGGAAGATAATACTCATCAGGTGCAAATTCCCCGTTCACTTTCACAGGTCCTGCAACCCCAAGCGGAACCTGGATCGCACCGATCATATTCTCAATGTTGCGCTTTGTTACAACAGCAGCATCGATCGAATAGTTTTGGACATGCCCGAACCGGACACCTGTCCGCTCCTCGATCGCGCATCTTCGGATCGTTACAGCAGTCTTTGCATCCGTTAGTTGATCTATCTTTCTAAATGCAATCTCCCCTGCAAGCACTTTCCCAAGCAATGTCTTCCCGTCCGTATTTAATTCAGTCGTTACTGCCATAAAATGATCACCATGTGAAATTTACAAATATCGCGAACTTCCCGCATTCCCTATCTATATATCGCGCATGTAATGCATACATATCACAATAGTTCTAGGTTCAATGTTTCATAGGTTAATAATTAACTGGCCTTCCTCACGGAACTCCAAAAACATTTCTGCTACTTCGTGAGAATGTACCATTTTAACACCTGGAATAAGTTCTTCTTCCTTAAGTCCTATCATCGATGCAGCAAGTTCACAGCACTTGAACTGTACACCAAGGTCAATACACATCTGCATTTTTATATCATAGTCCGGCGAGCCATGTTTGTTTTTTTTCCCGAGTAGTACCCCCATGGGACCCCATAGAACTACAATCACTTCAAGCCCTTTTTTGCTATAATAAATTGCAAACCTGAGAGTCTCCTGTGGGCTTGTGCTTTCATACACCATGTTTTTAAGCAGCAATAATACCTTCGTTACCTTCGGCATACATTCACCATAACGCATTTTATAGTTTATATATTTCGAGAATTAGCTTTTATACATATAAATATAACTTAAAACCCGATCAATTACCCATTATATTCATGAATTACAATCAGGCAAATCACCTGACAATCACAATAACCATGCCGCTGACATCAAGAACATCAACTGCGCGCCCGGCTGAAACCACTTCTTTTTCAATCGTAACCGATTCCGGGTCAAGCGTGATATTCTCGTCACCAACTTTAACAGCAATACTTCCGCCCGCCGCCTGTCTGGCGATCTTCTGCGGATCCTCTTCAGTTAGTATCTTAACGATCGCACCCGCCTGCTTCCTGAATTTCGGACCTATGATGCCCATGTTGGGTTTAACACTAACAGGCACATGTTCAAAATCAGGCTCTCCTGCAATGACCTCAATATGTGAATTGGTCGCGCCTCCAATGTCCGCCACATCATCCAATGTACCATATATCTCGATCTTCTTGAGCGGTGCATTCAGTGCCATCCCATTTTCAGATTTGTATCGCCTGACAGCAGCTGTTATGTCTTTTATCAGTTCACCGGCACGCTCTATATCGTCATCGATCAATGATTCACTGGCACCCGGCCATGACTGTACATGGATGCTGCCTTTGCCAATTCCCGAATACATCTCTTCTGCAAAGAATGGTGTAAAAGGCGCAAGTAAGCGTGAAAGTGTATCGATCGTTGTATGAAGCGTATACTGTGCCGCCCTGCGGCCCGATTTATCATCACCATACAGCCTTGATTTAATAAGTTCAATATAATTGTCCGCAAGTGTCTCCCATGCAAACCCACGGATGGATTTGAAAGCTTCATCAAACTGGTATGCGTCCATGCTACCTGTGGTGGAACGAACAAGTTTATTCAACTTGCTGAGAAGCCACCGATCAATGACAGGTAATGTTAAAGTTGACTCGTCAACAGGAAGTTGTTCCGGCTCATAGTCCTCAAGATGCGACATCGAAAACCTGTAGATACTCCACATCTTGTGCAAAAACCTTGAAGATGAAACCACATCTTTCCACCTGAACATAATGTCTGATCCTGTAGAACCGCCAACAGCCGCCCATTGCCTGAACGCATCTGCACTGTACTGTTCTATTACTGTTTCAGGTGCGATGATATTGCCAAGTGACTTACTCATCTTTTGCCCATCTTCCCCGAGTACCATACCGTTAATAAGAATTGAATCCCAGGGTCGCTTACCTGTGAGTGCCATTGAGCGAAGTATCGTATAAAATGCCCATGTGCGTATTATGTCGTGACCCTGCGGACGAAGCTGCGCCGGAAGCCGTAGTTCATGGTTTGTTAACCATCCGGATACGTGCAATGCGGTTATGGATGAATCCATCCATGTATCCAGCACGTCCTCCTCTGCCTTAAATTCAGTCGAACCACACTCGCACGCATCCCCTGGATCAACCTGTGTCGGATCAAGTGGAAGCCATTCCTCTTTTGCAACCATGACCTTACCGCAATCCTTACAGTACCAGACAGGTATCGGGGTCGCAAATATTCTCTGGCGCGAGATACACCAATCCCATTCCATGGTTTCGGTCCAGTTTTTGAGCCTGATCTTCATGTATTCCGGCAGCCATTCGATCTCATCAGCTGCATTTTGTATCTCATCGCGATCGATCTTTGCAAACCACTGGCGTTCGGACAATATCTCGATAGGTGTCTTACATCTCCAGCACATGCCTACGTTTTGTTCGAGTGGTTTTTGGTCATAGAGATAACCTTCACTCTTAAGGTCTTCAGTAATCGCTTTCTTGCATTCTGCAATTGTCATGCCTTCGTATTTTCCGGCGATGCCTGTCATAAGTCCAGTCTTATCGATTGCCTTTCGAAGTGGAAGGCTGTGCTCGATCCACCAGCGTACATCCTGTTTATCACCAAAGGTACATATCATGACAACACCGGTACCAAATGACGGGTCAACCTCGTTGTCACTGATAACAGGAACCTCATATCCAAATAGCGGAACCTTTACAGTTCCACCTGTGTATCCATTATAGCGTTCATCATCAGGATTGATCGCGACTGCAACACATGCTGCAAGCAGTTCGGGTCTTGTGGTCGCAATCTCAAGTTTGTCGAAATGCAGGAAATTCAACTGGGTTTCCCTGGAATCGTATTCAACCTCTGCAAAAGCAATCGCAGTTTCACATCTTGGACACCAGTTAACAGGATGTTCATCCTGATATACGCGCCCTATGCCGAACATCCTGGCAAATGACTTCTGGGTCTTTACGTAATATCCGGGATCCATTGTGATGAACTCATTGCTCCAGTCTGTTGAAAAACCAAGAGCTTTCATAGTACTGCGCATTTTCTCAATGTTTTTACCTGTGAGTTCCTCACACATCTTCCGGAATTCGATTCTTGGAACCTGGTTTTTAGTGATCCCATGTGTCTCCTCAACCTTCACTTCAGTAGGGAGACCGTGGCAATCCCACCCCTGCGGAAACATAACATTAAATCCGCACATACGTTTATATCTTGCAACAAAATCAATGTAGCACCAGTTAAGTGAATTCCCGATATGGAAATTACCTGTTGGATATGGTGGTGGGGTATCGATTATATACTGGGGACGATTGTTGTCCTCCCAGTTAAAATGATACATGGACATATCCCATGTACCCTGCCATTTCGATTCGATATCATGAGGAATATATTCTTTTGGAACCGTCATCGGAACTCTCCGGTAATTTTTATATAGTACTGTATATAGGTGTTACAGTGATTTTAGATTATTTAAAGATATCCTGTTCCGCCAGGGACCTCCTCCCGAAAAAGTTCACTTTTTCGATATCCCTTATCAAACAAAAGTTGCACAATCTCCTATTAAGGCAATAACCTGCAAAACAGTGATTAACTAATACTCCCTTCTGTCAGATTTTATCGTTATATAATCTATAAGATTATGTAGTCCGGGTTAATCAGGCCACAGGGAGGTTTTTCTCGTAGTATCTAATCCATAAGATTATGTAGTCTGAGTTAATTCGACCGCAGGGTAAATTTTCTCGTAGTATCTAATCCATAAGATTATGTAGTCCGAGTTAATTCGACCGCAGGGTAAATTTTCTCGTAGTATCTAATCCATAAGATTATGTAGTCCGAGTTAATTCGACCGCAGGGAGAATTTTCTCGATCTTATTCATCATCTTTTTTATAACTATCTGCCCCAACCATGGCGGCTGCAATAGATTCAATACCGTCAAGCCATTCTGCAACAAACCCGTATGGGATGTTTTCCAAAGCTTTCTTTGATAGCTTCTTACCATTGATGACAGCAGCGCCGATCCGGGCAACGTGTCCCAACGCAATCTGGACATCATCTGCGGCTTCCGCTTCGATTGCAGATTTAATAAGATCCTTCATCTTTGGTTTTTTCTCGAAATCCCCTTCGATGTAACATTCACATGCGGCAAATCCACCCATAAGTGATGTCTGGAGCGAATCTATCATGAGGTCAATATCTTCGGATATCGGCTCGATCTTAGCAAGCACAATATTTCTTATGCCTGCTATTGCCTCAAATGCCGTTTCACTTGACAGTATTCCCCTGTCAAATTTTGCGATTACCTTCAAACATGCAAGTATGATATCATCTTCCATGTTAACAAAAATATCACCATTCTTACCAGAAGATTCATCGGATTCAGTCAATTCAAAGCCACTTTCTTGAACCTGTTTTATCCAATTGTTCCAGCGTTCATTTGTGTAAAATTCATGATGGATTTGTTCTTCTCCCTTATCAGGCATTTGTTTACCTCATTTTGTTTTTTAGGTTTAATTATTGTTAAATCAATATTTGCTTTTAAGTACTAAAAGATATTCGTCACGAGTGATAAAAATCCGAACCTAAATCAAATATGAATCTAAATTGTAAGTTTAACTTCCTTTAGGGTATATCCTAAAACGCATTCATCGTCCATGTTTCCAATGACCTGGATAATCGTGTGTCTATCCCCTTCCATAATCCCTTTTGGATGACATAGATCATACATGTCACATTCTGTCTCATCACAATTCGGGGATTCATAACGTATCTTTGCTCCTTCAACCGCTTTCCTCGAATCCATTGAAGTGATTATAGGTGCATTGATGACATTAACTGCCATAACGTCACCATCGTGGATCGCACAATTATGCATAGTATTATTGCGCACACTTATAATTTCATATATACGCCCTTTTTCAAGGTTCATACATGTGCTCTTAAGATTACACTTCACGCATTCAGGAGTCTCGCCTATGAATGTAAAGGTCAGGCCTTCCTTTGCAAGACGTGATCCGATAAGTGTAATTTTAATATTTTCATCAGCCATTTTATCACCTTAAACATGCAATCATTGTTATTATATTATAATAATCCGTAATTTATATTTTATAATAGTTATATGATTATATATAAGTGCCCTGACAACGTCCCTATGCAATTACTTTAGTGATCCTTGCTATATTTTCAGCGGCATCGGGGCTCAAACCCGTGCCAAGTATTGTATATCGCTCCGGGCGAATCGTGTGTGCAAGAACAAGCGCCTCTAATATATACTTATCTTCAATGCCAAGTTCATAGGCGTTTGTTGGTGCATGTATGGTCTTTAGTGCGGCCCTTATTTTTTTCCAGTCCCCACCATGCAAGTACATCATCATTATAGACCCGACTCCACATTGCGCCCCATGAAGGGCAGGCACAGGTGCAACTTGATTTAGCGCATGACTGAACATGTGTTCCGAACCTGAAGCAGGTCTTGTCGAACCCGCAATACTCATTGCAACCCCGCTTGATACAAGTGCTTTGACAACGATGCGTGCAGAACTTTCAATATCGGGTTTTATCAACTCCGCCGAATCGACAAGGATCTTTGCGGTCATTCGCGAAAGTGCGGCAGCATATTCACTAAATGGTTCATTCCGGAGCCGCGATGCCATTTCCCAATCAAGAACTGCTGTATAGTTAGATATTATGTCGCCACAGCCTGCTGCAAGAAGATGATATGGCGCATCCGCTATTATTTTAGTATCAGCTACAACTGCCATTGGAGCGTTCGCTTCGATTGAGGTGGATTTTCCATTGTGAATGATGGATGCCCGTGAAGATACAATGCCATCATGTGATGCTGCTGTAGGCACGCTTAGAAATGGCAGGCCAAGTTCGGTCGATGCAAGTTTTGCAACATCGATGGAGGTACCGCTTCCAATTCCTAACAGGTATTGTGCGTTTTTACTGACTGCAATGCTTTTAATGCGCTTTACTTCTTCCATTGACGAATTATTTGTAACCTCAATGTCAACAACATATCCTTTGTCATCCATGGCATCATAAACAATATCACCAGCTATTTTTTTGGTATATTTGCCTGTTATGATCAATGCGTTGTCACTAAGTTTTAATTTCTCACAGACATTTGTAACCTCATTGATTGTGTTATGTCCCGTAACTATGAATCGTGGAAGTTGCATCCATTTTGGTTCCCTGTAACTATTTGGCGTCAAGATAATACCTGCATACGATTTTTATATTATGATTATTATTAGACACTATCGAGAATTTCTATTGAAATTCCATATGTAAGTATTCAACCATATCACTTATGTATACTGAATAGAGGTCATTTATGTCATCAGTCATAGATAAAATTTTGCAATTTATTAGCACCTACTACATAGATCCAATTCGGAATGATGATGGCTACAACATATTTAATACAATAACATGGGCACTTGTGTTGGGCGCATGTGTTTTCGGCGTGATGAGACTGCTCAATCGCATGAAAGTCACCATTGACGATAAATTTATACTTTCAGTTATCCCTTTTGTTCTTGCCGGCTCATCACTTCGTGTTATAAAAGATGCGGAATTTTTCAACCCCCCGATACAATACCTGTTCATTACGCCGAATATTTATTTTGTGGTGTTTGCCGTTACAGTACTTTGTCTGGTTGTTTCAAAATGGATGCAAAAGGTGGGCAAAGTTGAGGATTATCGCATAGCATTTGCTGCTTTTGGAATTTTGTGGACTGGCGTTAATGTTAGTGTCCTGTTATATCTCGAAGATATCGTCCAACCAATGGTACCATTTCTCATATTGGGTGCTGCGTCCTTGTTGACATTTTTGATCTATAAGGTCTCGAAATACAGTGGATCTGAACTTTTTTCCAGCAAGGTGAACCTTTCAATTGTGTTCGCACACCTGTTGGATGCATCTTCCACGATCGTTGGCATTGACATTCTCGGAGGATATTATGAAAAACATGTTATACCATCATATCTTATTGACCTTACAGGCACAGCACTTATTATGTATCCTTTAAAATTCATAATATTTGTACCTGTGTTGTATATTCTTGATACACAATTCAATGAGGATGAAGAGTCCAGGGCACTGCAAATGCTTGTTAAGATGGTCATTATTATATTGGGACTGGCACCAGCATTTAGGAACACGATCGGAATGATACTTGGAATATAGATCCATGAACGAAAAATATGAGCAGGATATAGGTTACCTTAAAGATATCAAAATCCATATTTTTGTTATCACGTTGGTGTTCTTTTTATCGACTGCATCAGGATTTATGTATTCATCAATGAATCCCGAATATGCAACGCAGTCATTAGAAGAATTGAGTGAACTGTTCGGGATAATCAAGGACATATCCCCGATCTGGATCATGCTGTTTATTTTCCTTAATAATGCTATCAAAAGCCTCATCATAATCATGCTCGGGATAGGTTTTGGTGTCCTGCCGCTTTTGTTTATTGCATACAATGGCTATATTATCGGCGTAGTTGCATATGTCGTAGCAGGCGAGAATGGATTTATATATTTACTGTCAGCCATCCTGCCGCATGGCATTCTTGAACTACCGATGGTCTTCATTTCTGCCGCGATCGGATTGAAGATTGGGGATGAGATGTTTCGCTCGATCACAGGACAGACTGCTGATATCAAGATGGAGTTCTCGCGCGGGGTGAGGTTCTATTTTTATAGGTTAATGCCTCTGCTTTTTGTTGCGGCTGTTATTGAAACTTTTGTGACGCCGTTTATTGTTATGGCGTTTACCGGGATCGGAGGTTAGATGAGTGAAGATACAGCACCATCAACAACATCGATATAGCCAAGACCTATAAGATACTCGATTTGGGGTGGTGATGGTGGGTCTGCTGTCGCTTGCGGGTGTTTTGGTTTGACAAAAAGAAGAGTCGGATTTTTGGAAAAAGGGTTTTGTGGCGAGGTGCCATGAAACCCGAATTTAATTTTACGTGCTTTTATGTTAATATATATGATTTTGATTTATTATTTCATTTTAATTTCATCTGGAATCAATTCATCTGATCTGGTTATCCTTTTCACTACATCAGCTACAATTTCCCGCTCTTCGATCTGGAGATCATAATATTTCTTAAGGTCTTTTGTTTCAACAATTTCAATTGCCTTTATGATCGGTCGGATGAGTTGCTCAAACTCATCTTTTTGCTGATCTATGATCTCCTCTACAGCAGCTTTTATAACTGACAAAATTCCAGTGTCTGCTGCAGACTTTAAAAATCCCATAGTCAATTTTTTCACGGCAGCATTCTTTAGTTTAAAACTATTCTTAAAAGCAATTTTTATAAATTTGGATGCACTTCCACGATTATTATTTTTTAATTCATCCTGCGCTAAATTAAGACAAATATTCATAAAGCCTTCAATTAGATCGGGGTCTTGGTCAATCATTTTACTTTCAATCTTTTCGATCTCAAAGGCAGCCTCAAATTTTCTATTAAGGGCGATGTAGGCTTCAATTACAATAAGTGATGCATTGATTTTAGAATGTTTATCGGTGGCAACATCTACCATTTTCCTCGCCACTTCCAATACTTCAGTGTGCCTCTTTAGATTAGATAGTGCAAATGCTTTATTTTCGATGGCAAATTCATAATTTGGGTTAATTTTAAGAACTTTATCGAAAACTTCAAGAGCCTCTTCATGCTTCTCAAGATTGCCTAATAAAACACCTTTATTTATTAATGTAAAAACATAATTAGGATTTATTTTAATAGCTTTATTGAATAAATCAAGTGCATCTTCATATTTCCCAATATGTAATAATACAACACCTTTATTCGTTAATGTTAAATTATCATCAGGGTCAATTTCAAGAGATTTATCAAAAACATCGATTGCCTCTTCATATTTCTCAAGATTTCCCAATACAAAACCTTTATTCGCTAATATAGAATTATCATCAGGATTAATTTCAAGAGCCATATTGGTCATTTCAAGTGCCTCTTCAAACTTCTCAAGATGTCCTAATGAAACACCTTTATTTGCGAATGCACGATAATTGATAGGATTAATTTCAATTGCTTTATCAAAAACTTCAATTGCTTTATCATCTTCCCCAATAGATACTAATGCGACTCCTTTACCTGTTAATGCAAAATTATCGTTCGGATCAATTTCAAGAGATTTATCAAAAACACCAATTGCCTCTTCATATTCCCCAATATTTACTAAAGCGTTCCCTTTACTTGTTAATAATGTAAAATCATTGTTTGGATCAATTTCAAGAGCTTTATTGAGAACTTCAAGTGCCTCTTCATATTTCTCAATATTTGCTAAAGCATTCCCTTTAATTGCTAATGCATAATAATTGACAGGATCAATTTCAAGAACTTTATTGAAAACTTCAAGTGCCTCTTCATATTTCCTACTATTTACTAATGCGACACCTTTATCCATTAATGCAACAGCATCATTTGGATTAACTTTAATAGATTTGTCGATGGCTTCAATTACTTCTTCGTATTTATGTTCAGAAAAAAGCAATTGCAATTCAAAACGAGAGATTTCATCATCCAGTCCTGCACCTTTGTACTTGGCTGCATGTTCCTTCAATTTGTTAATTTCATACCGAGCATCTTCATTTTCCCCGATTTCCAAAAGTTTAGGTGTAAGTTTAAGCAAGGCTTCTGCTTTAAAGTCAGGAGGCTGGATTTCAGCATAATAGCAAAGATCTTTTATCACTGATCTGTCACCGGCTTCAAGAAACTTAAATGTGGTTTTAAAAAGCTCTTTCTTTTCATCTGGAGTGTACCAGAGTTGTAGGAAATCCAACAAAATTGATACTCTTTTTCTCCCAAATGGTTGCCGCATCTCTCTCCAGAGCCGGAAAAGCCTTTCTCTAACCTCATATTTTGTGTGTCTCCCCATTGGCCTTGAAATTACATAGCCATTGGTTTCCAATCTTCGCATCTGTGTATTAACAATTGGAAGATTCATTCTTGCTTTTTGTGAGATCTGCTTGGGCGTAACCGGCTCTCCAAAGGAGATAAGAATATCAAATATTCGCCTTTGCTGGGGTGTTAAAAGTTGGAAAACCTCCTGATAGAATGGCGTGTGTTCATCGATTATTTTAAAAAGAGATTTTTCAATATCTTTGATTTCTCCTCGTGTTATCAGTTCATAAAAAAGAAATGCAAGTCTCGGGCTGCCTCCTGTTAGGTGAATTATACCATGTATTTTCTCTTCATATTGTTCAAAATTGTCAAGGAACTCGCTATTATTTTCAGTTTTTGCAATTTTTATCATCAACTCTTTAATCTCATTAATTGAAAACTCCTTAAGATGTTGAATACGGAAAAAATTATAAAATGGTTCTTCATGTTCAGATATGAAAGGAAAGATCAATGGGGCCGTGGCAACAACCGAAAAAATGTCATATTTTTGAAACGTTGATCGTAATTTGTGGAGTTCTTCTTTGTTCAACTGTTTAAACAATTCATGTAGATTTTCAATGAAAATGATGAAAGTCTTACGATCCTGTTTTGAAATTTGCTTTAATTTTTCTAATGAAGCATACAAAATTTCATTTTCATTGTCAAGGGACAGAACATCAGAAACATCCACTGAATTTTCCTCTAAGATCCGAAGGAAAAAATCAGAGGCACGATATATGGAATACTCTTCTTCAGCAAGTTTGATTGGTATCAACGAAGTCACTTTATTTTCAATTTCATAATACAATAAAGTTAAAAAATGGGATTTCCCAATTCCTCTGGGTCCCACCATAAGATAAAATCTTGGTGTCCCATTCTTAGAAGCGTCTTCAATTTCCGTCACTAAACTTTCAAGCAATTTCTCTCTACTAACAAACAATTTCCGCAAAATGTCTTCGGACATGTTTTCCGGAGAGTATCTATAAAATACTATATCACTAGATTCCGCCATGGTATATCCTCCACCAATCCTTCAGAATTTTAGAATAGAAATTCAATCCTTTTTCATTATTATGCTCAATATAGAAATCATTACTCAGATTAGCCAGTAGATCCATGAACTGCTCGTAATTATCAATTGCAGTCTCCTTTTTATAAATACCGTAAGCCAGATCAATTGGATAATGATCAACATTACAGACATTTCTCAGTATGGTCCTTGCAGCCTTCAGTTCAAGATCGTCGTAATAAATTCTTAACCTTTGATGATAATGCTCGAAATAGTGTTTTCCTTCATTGCTAAGTATCCTGAAATTATAGATATTTTCTATTAATTCAGCACTCATTTCCCCGCCCCTCAATATCATTTCTTCTTTTATGGCACTGAGCATAATTGCAATAAAGTATGGAATATTTGTTTCTCCAATACATTCGAGGATTTTATCACCAAAAGATGATTCATATTTCCACCCTTCATCTTCAAACATTTTTTCAATGAGGTCGAGTGCAACCTCTCTGGAAAACCCACCTATGTGAACCCTTCTAAAATCATTGATAACAGACACTCCCCCTGCATCTCTCACAACACGATCTATGCTAACTGACCCGCCAACGATAAATCTTAGATTTCCGGATATTTGTCGAAGTTTCCTGAACCAATGTAAAAAATCATCTCTATCTGTTAGCACCATTTTCTCAAGGGCTATGGGAAATTCATCTATGATAAAACAAATATTCGAGTCAAGTCCGGCAATTATATCAAATATTTGCTTGGATTCGCCCATCCAGTCATTTTCCAAATCTTTTTCAATATTACTTCTCAATTTGGCTTTAAATACTGAAATTCCAATTTCTTCGATATTGTCCCTGAACCAATTGAAACATTTTTCAAAAGCCGGAATTAGTTTAGTCTTTTGCTCTATTTTTTCATTTTCAATAAGCGCCATTGTGATTTCAGATATGAAGTGATGTGGCGAATTTACGTTTTCTACTTCAAGAAACACACATATCTCACCCCTGTCTGAAAGTTCTTTTTCGACCCTTCGCATAATTGAAGTCTTACCAAATCTGCGAGGTGCGATTAGGAGAACGCTATCTTTTTCTAAAGTAGAAAGAATCAGTGCGAGCTCGCCTTCCCTATTAATAAAATCCGCTCCAATTGCCGGGTTTCCGACTGGTATCATAAAATTTTCACCTGATGTGATACATAACAGTTTTGTTATATAACAGTTTTGATATACATTGGGACGAAACTGGATGCTGCAAAGAAGTCCCTCAATAAATTGAAACGTGTTGAGTATGCATGTGAAAAAGATGCAAATATAGCTGCAAAAAAGTGAATTGATAAACATCAAAGTTACGAATTTGAACAACTGTCAATTGAGTCTAAGTCACACAGGTTAGGGGGTGAAAAGGGAAGACCAAAGAAAGGGGAAGAACTTGAAACTTGTTATTTGATCAAGGCAAATATCAAAGCTGATAAACAGGTATTAGCACAAGAACGTAAAAAAGCTTGGGAGATTTGTTCTGGCTACAAATAATCTTGATCTTACAGTTGATGAAATATTGTCGTATTATGAAAGTCAGGGTAATGTCGAGCGAGGGTTCATGTTTTTGAAAGATAAGAGATTTCATGTTTCAGAAGTATATTTGAAAAAGGAAAGTCGAATTGAAGCATTATCAGTGATTATGGTACTATATTTGTTCCTTTATTCGATTGCTCAATGGAAGTTGAGGAGTAGGTTAAAAGAGACTGATAAATTTGTACAGAATCAGGTTAAGAAGGCTACACAGTGCCCTACTATGAAATGGGTATTTTTCTTATTTAGGAGGATTACGGAATTGGCAATTCCAGTTGATGGAACTGTTGAGAAAAGAGTGGTAAATATGACTGATGAATTGTGGGATATTTTGAGTCTGATGGGCGAAGAATGCGAAAAATACTATGTTTGATGGAAAACGTGCGAAAGTGCGGTCTACTAAAATATCTCACCATACATCCCAAGTTTTCACCTTTTCTGGTATTTCCCTGAAGTCCATCAAATGAATATGAATTCTTACAAGCACTCAAGCCTTTGTAATACACTCATACCTGACATCCGCACGTGTGATCTGTGGCACATCACCCCACATTCCCATATACTCCCCCTGAATTACAACTGCGCCTTTAATTCCCGGAACATCCTTTACTACATCGAATGCATCTTCAACAGACTCACGTCCGGCCCCTACCGCATTTCCAAGGGCGGTCGCAGCAGAATCCGCAAGCGACACATCATCTGAAAATACAACAGCGGCATCCGCTATCCCGAAACTTATTGACGGACCAACTGTTCCTGCTGAAGTGCACACACCTGTTATACTGTCCCCCGGCTCAAGAGTAAATGCAAAGTCTTTGATCGGTGATTCGCCGGCATAGATACCTATCACGACCGGACGGTCATTGATAATCGCTACATCCCCGCCATTATCCACAATAGCATATAATGCGCCGGCATCGATCATTGCTTCAACGGCAAGTGCTGCAACTGTTCCAGCAACTGCACCCATAGGTCCGATCCCCATAGCATTTCCGGCATTGACAAGCCTTTTAACGATATCGGGTGCATCGGGTGTACGGGTGTGTGGATCAAGTGTTATTTTAAAAAATGGGTCAGACAGGATATAGCGTTCAAGTTGTGCGCGGTGCAGTCCTATGGCCTCTTTTGCGGCTTCGATATGTGACTGCTCGTCAGCTATGATAGTGACAATTGTCTCTTTTAGCTGGAAATGTTCTTTCATGCCTTCACTGCTCAAGTGCCAGTGCACCATGGGGACACATCTCAATACATGTTCCGCACTGGATACAGTTCCCCTCATCAAGGTTTACACTCCAGTCCTCGCCAAAAGTGAATACTTTTACCGGACACACAGACACGCAAGCACCGCATTCGACACATTCATCCTCATCCCGCAATATCGGTTTGTCAAGTACAATGATTTCCACGCCACGCGATATAAGAGCTTTACTGAACCTGTCAAAATCATCTTTTGGCACATCCGCTGTTATCTCACCTTTTGTGGAATCAATATGTGCCTGTGAGATGTTCAGGAGCGTGCCGGTCTCGATGATCGCCTCTGCTATTATTGGTTTTACAACAATATCAGTTACAACATTGATCTTTATTTTCATATCTAGCACCTTCTTGCGAGTAATTTGCTTATGTCATCACTCGTGATGATCCCGATCACCTGATCATCCTTGTCAACAACCGGCATCGCAGATATCCTGTTCTGGTCAAGCCTGTATGCAGCAACATCGATCGATTCACCCGGCACTGCTGTTATTGTTTCTTTGGTCATGATGTCTTTAACCAGATCGTACCTGTCCTCTGCAACTGCTTTTGAAATGTCCCATGCAGTTACAATGCCAACAATGGAATTGGTTCTTGATACCACGGGTAGATGGTTGAATGCACTTTCAAGTATCTTCTTTGCAGCTTCATGAACACTTGCATCCTGTTTGATCGTTACAACATCACCAGACATGATCTCTCCGACCAATGGGGTTTCCTGGGTCTGCAGCATTGGCTTTACTAAACTATCAATCGGCAGGCGGTCAATCGGCAGGTTCACAAAGAACTCTCCGCGTTTGATCCAGTTTTTCAATTCTCCAGCAATCTTTCGGGCGATCTTGAAACTTGACATTGGGGACGTCGGTACTTCCTTTCCGTTTATGTCGATCATACCGGATTTGAGTTCCTCATATGTCACCTGCCCGAGTTTTGGACGGGAACGGCTTTCGATTGCATAATCAAGAATATCGGTAGGGATATCCGCATCAGATATCGCTGTCGCCTGTGCTACCCTCTCGTTTATTATTGGGATCGGGATTCCAATTCCAAGATAAAGTGAAGTTCCATAACCCTGGAACGTTGCTGCCCTTACATAATCAGGATCCATTTTCTTCAGGTCGCCCTGAACCATGATCGTACCGAAACCATTGCCTGGGTCGTGCTGCGTACCTTCGCCTGTGATATAACCCTGTGCACCGCCAAGGAATATTCTTGTTCCTGTTCCTATGGTCTCATAGTTCGGGTCATTGGATATTGGGGAAAGTACACCGGCTCCGGAGTATGTCGCGTTGCCGAAATTCGGCAACAATGCACCCATGTAGGTATGAAGTGTGCGATTTGAACTGTTGGTAGCAACATTATATTTCTGGTACCCATTTCTGGGGTTCATCATCACTGCCTGGTTTATGTCATTAAGGGTAATGGTAGTATCAAGCTGCTTTCTTGGGTAACAGTCTGTGCCATAAGCTGTTGCATGAACATCAACAGATTTCCCGCGGAGCAGGTCCTCAATAACATGAGCACCGCCATATTCCATTCCAAGCGTTTCGGAAAGTTGGGTTGCACCAATGTATGCATCAACAGCTGCAAGTCCGGTATAGGCTTCAACGTCATTGAACCAGACATTCTGCATTTTGATCGGCGGCTCGGAATGTCCAAGGTTTACCCATACACCTGATGAACACATCGCACCAAAAGTACCTGTTGTAACAACATCAACTTCCTTTGCAGCACTTTCTGCACCAATTCCTGCCACTATACCAACCATTTCCTCGGCTGTGACAACATTGACGCTTCCATCTTTTATTCTACGATTAATTTCATGAATGGATTTTTCAACCATGCTATGTACCTCTTATTATCATGAATAGTAATATTAACAGAACGTATATATTACTTGTGGTTATTGTCGAGTGAGGTCATATTTGTGCTGTCTGGCATGTCACACTATTTATGATTGTGAGAAGTACGTTTCCAAAAAGACTGTTATCAAGATTTGTACTTCGGCAAAGTCACATGGATCGTTGTTCCTACACCTTCCTTACTATCAGCCCAAATCTTTCCTTTGTGTGCTTCAACTATCAGTTTGCTTATGTGTAAGCCTAAGCCTGTTCCCCCATATTTACGCTTTGTGGAAGCATCACCCTGATAGAACCTGTCAAATAGGTAACCTATCTTACCTTCAGGGATTCCAATACCTGTGTCATTTACTGCAATATGTATGTCAGCATCAGTTTCATGCACCGTTACTGTAATTTCACCGGCTGGTGAAAATTTGATCGCATTGCTAATCAGGTTAATTAGCACCTGTATCAACCGATCTTCATCTGCCTGAATGAGAGGTAAATTATCCGGCACTTCTTTTTTAATCTTTAAATTATGCTTATTGACCTGTGGAAGCATATCAATAATTGAATGTTCTATCACATCAGCAACCTGAACAGGTTTAAATGTATATTTCATTTTTCCTGACTCGGAAATACTCAAATACAAAACAGAATCGATCAATCGTTCAAGTCTTTTAGCATTACGCAGAACTGTATCAAGGGCTTTTTTCTGCCCATTGTTTAGCGCACCTAATGTCTCATCCCTTACTACTTCACTAAATCCCTCTATCGAAACAAGTGGTGTCTTCAGTTCATGACTTATGTTTGATAAGAATTCATCTTTCATCCTGTCAAGAGATTTAAGTTCTTCATTTGATTTTGCGAGTTCCCTTGTATATCTTTTACGTGATCTCTCTGCTTCTTTTCGCTCAGTGATATCAATGCCCTGTGCAATAATTGCTGAAACAGTCTTGTCATCTTCATCATATAGATTGGCAGAATTCCACAATACCAACCGTGCATTTCCATTCTTATGTATAACTGGAATCTCCACCAGTTTCCAGTGTTCACCTTTCAAAGTACGATTTATCTCATACGATACTTCCTGCATATTTGAATTCGGTATAAGCATGCTTATTTTTTTGCCCATCAACTCTTTTGATGTATAACCCGTAAGTTCTTCAAAGGCGTGGTTGACCCTTGTGATTATTAAATCCGGATTCCATACAATAAACGGGGCATTGGTAAAATCAATTAATTTATTCAGGTAATTACTGGTTTCACGCAATGTTTTTTCTGTTAGTTTGATTTTCGTAATATCATGACTTGATTCGATTACCTGGATCACTTCACCATTCTGGTCAAAAATAGGGGTGACAACAATATCAACGAATTGATCATTTCCTTCGTTATCATGATGAATGTGCATAACTCTTTGTGATGCTTTTGTAACAATGACCTGTTTCAATGGGCATGGTTCATCAGGTGTGTCACATGGTGAAGTCCTTTGATGACTTACTTGGTAACAATGAAGGGATTTCTCAACCGGATCCATATCATTGTTTAAACTGCGTGCTGCTTTGTTTGCCAATAATATCTTATAATTGCTCGTGTCAATCACTATTATTGGATCCCCTATACTGTCGATCAAATTCTTGATTTCATTCGTGCGCTCTTCGACCCGATACTCAAGCAATTCGCTATATGATCTCAGTTCATCCAGAAGCTGCAATATTCTTTGGTTCATAGTAGCAACTATCAGGCCAACAAGTACGAACATGGATGCCCGTATCGCATCTCCCCAGATAGAAGTCGCTATTTGGCTTATAACATGTGAGGTCAACAGCAACATGCCAAGAAATACCGCAACAGCTATACCTTTGCGTGACCACCACAAGCTTGCAAGGACAATGGGTACATAGAAAAGATGAGAAAAAATAATCTCAATTTTTAAGATGAAGTGAAAATAATAAACCAACAACATAGAAATTATCAACAGAATTGCAAGGGTGATAATTTTGTGTTGTTCTTTTATATCAGATGTTTTCATGTTTTGACCGCTTTAATTTTGGTATGAAAAATATATCATAATTCTCGTGCTCATGAATATCCACATGAGTCGAAAGAGTTTCCTTGATATCCTGTAGATTAATTATTAGAGACCGTCGTTTTAGCCCGTAATTTTCATCCACTCAAGCCCACTTAGTGCATGTTTTCATCATTATAAAAACATTTTGTTAATTTTTGGCAGAATCAGCCAATATTAGCCCAATATCCATTCTTATACCCTCTTCATTTCATCCTTTCCTCCACATTTCAACACATTTTTAGAGAGCTTGCGCTACCCACTACATTTGCAAATCTCTTCACATTAACAGTAATTGCATTAATAATCGCTTGAACATTCAATTTTGCCAAGCCCCAAAATTTAGCCCTTGCCATCCCATGGAAACGTTTCATCTCCCCTTGCTTAGGTTCAATTTGAGATCTACCCTTCATATCTTCTTTATATTCCTTCGTTTTATTGTATTCCTTAGCCTCCTTAACAATCTCATAATGTTCCCCAATGGTAAAAAATCCAGGCTGCGAAAAAGAAGCTTGAAGAACAACAACTGAAGAAAATAAATGTTACTGACAACGATGCCAAAATTATGAAACATAAAGGCGGATCTAAAAAACCGTCATACAATGGTCAAGTTGCTGTTGATAACAAAGAACAAGTGATTGTTGCAGCCGATCTGGTTGACGAAGAAAATGATTTACACCAGATGGACCCAATGATACAACATATCCATTCAACACTTGGTTACAAGCCTACAATTGTGTTGGCCGATGCAGGATATTTCTCATACGACAATATTGAGTTGCTGATTCAGGAAGGGATTGATGCTTGTATCCCAGACAATTCATTTGAAGTCGAAAAACGAGGGAAAGCCAAATGGTTTATGAGATCCCTGTTCAGATATGATGAAGAAAAGGATTGCTACTATTGCCCTGCAGGTATTGTGATGCCGTTTGAAAGAATGTCTACGGTTGAATCTGTTTTTGGTCAAATGAAACAGAATCGAGGGTTTAGGGAGTTTCTTTTGAGGGGAAAGAAGAAAGCAAAAGTGGAATTTCTGATGATGTGTGTTGTACATAATATTGGGAAGATAGCGGAAGCTTTGAAAAGAGGGGGTACAAACTTGAAAGAAATACTGGAAAATGGGATTCAGGGAGCAAATCAATCTGGAAATGATATGAATAATGTTGCAATGGGTGCTTAAAACCCATGTTTTTGGTGAAATTTCGGTGGAATTGGTGTATTTCCATGCAGAATACACAAATTTTTTAAAAATTTTGGTCTGAACTCCAAGTGTTGGAAATTCATAGGACTTTATAATGTTGTTTAAAATTGTTTTTTGGGACAGCCTGTAATACACAAAACCACAATTGACAGTATATTTAAATGTGGAATGGAATAAGCGATCATGTTATTTTCAATTAAACAAATTCAAGTTTGTGATAAATATGTCCGCTACAATTCCAATAACCGATAACCACATGCACATTGACCCGAGAGGGCGTGGCCTGCTTGCCGTAAAAGATTTTAAGAACGCGGGTGGCACACACATTATCCTTGTTTCGAAACCGACATGGACGATCGGAGTCACGGTTTCAAAACCGGATGATTATGTTGCCGTGTTCGACGAGACTGTGGAACTCGCACGCCGGATCAATGAGATGGGAGTTGGTGCTTTCCCTGTTCTTGGCGTACATCCTGCTGAGATATCAAAACTTACCGAATACATGGAACTCGACCGCGCGGTAGAATTGATGAAAAGCGGCCTGGAACTTGCAACACAGTACGTGGAAAATGGCGCGGCAGTTGGCATCAAGACCGGACGCCCGCATTATCCGGTCCCGGATGAAGTGTGTGCAGCGTCCAATGAGGTTATGGAATATGGTTTCACTCTTGCGGCGGATATTGACTGTGCCGTGCAGTTGCATACAGAAAGCGTTGGTGAACCCGAACTTGTGGACATCACAGGGCGCGCAAAGCGTGCCGGTATCAAACTCCACAGGGTTGTGAAGCACTATGCATCCCCGATGGTGAACGTGTGCGAGCAACTTGGCATTTTTCCGGGTGTCCTGGCAGGAAAGGGCGCGATCGAGGCTGCACTTGAACAGGGCAGCCGGTTTATGATGGAAACGGATTATATCGATGATCCCGAACGGCCGGGAGCAGTGCTTGGGCCAAAGACTGTGCCACGGCGCACGTTGAAACTTGTTGGGGAGTATGGGGAAGAGGTTTTCTGGAAGGTGCATAAGGAGAATCCTGAAGAAGTGTATGGGGTGGAGATCGAGATTTGACACCGGGGCAATCCGCCCTGGGCTGCGCATTCCCAAATCACTTGCGCGAACGATACGGACTATTTCGCGGCATTTTTGCTTATAATATAAATATGGGATAACGCAGCATAGCGTTTTTACACACCAATATTGTTAAAAATGTAAAGGTTCATTCGACAGGGGCATATTTAGTATAATTATTAGAATACGCCGTCTGCGGCTGGATTGCTGCACGGGGTCAGGATATATGGACTGTGCATCGACATTTTATAAAAACCATCCAAACAAACACCTATTATTTATTTCATGGCAGACCCAGACCAAGGATGTAGTCGGGGCCAATTAGTGTGTGGTCATTTAATCCGGAAAAGTGATGCAGCACATGAATGTGCTGCTAATCACAGTATCCAGCACTATTCCCTTATCTTCCGCATGTAATACGCTGCACCGATAAGTCCGACAGATATCATTGCCCCAAATCCCGGAATACCTGATGAGTCATCCTCTTCCCCATCCCCGGTCATGGTAACGGACTCATTGTATTCGATCTCTGCAGGATCATCCTTTTCGTCGTTTTCGTAGACAGGTGTGATTTTTTCACCACCTGTGGTCTTTGCAATTATTGCAAATGGTGAGAACTCACTCGTCTTGACAGAATAATATACGTACCCTGAATCATCACTGGTTTTTGTTGTTGGGAGTTCTGTCCACTTTTCGCCATGATGTTTCACTAACACGATATCCCCGTAGCCTACATTATTTTGCTTGAGCCAGTTCTTATCGACCCTGAAGTGTATCTCCGCATTTGAGACTGTCTGCTCGTTTGCCCATCCGGCTAATCCTACCCAGATATTCATGTTCTGGTACACAAGACCCGGCGCAGGTGTACTGACCAGTCCTGATGTATTTCTCAGGACTTCAATCACCACGCTTGTATAACCTTTATTGGCAAGTGGAGTAAACTTAACATTGCGAATCGGGTTTGCATCGTCAGTGAACGTGTATTCAACAGGATTATTCACACTAAGATATAGCCGGACTGCATTTTTAAGAGCAATATTTTCGTATGCTTCACCTGATGAACCGCCGCCACCGCCACCGCCACCGCCGCCATTGTAAACGACAACCGCCTTATTTATTGATATTTCACTTTGATCAAAAGCAACCAACTTATCTTCAGAATTGTAAACTCCGGTAAGCAAAATATAATTGCCAGTACGTAATCCACTCGTTTTAAGTGTTAGTGATGTATTGGTCGTATTTGTTGGTCCAAACGTCGCCATAGTCCCATTGTTTTGGTCTATGCTATCATTGATTATATTTTTAACCATATCTATGTTCACGCTTGAT
>DQIP01000158.1 GCA_020793565.1 Candidatus Methanovorans sp. | reverse complement strand
TGCTGTGGACATAACGGTGTTCCCCACAGGCGTGGGGATGAACCGAAAACGGGTGATTAAAATGACGAAATTAAACGGTGTTCCCCACAGGCGTGGGGATGAACCGATCGAGGATAAAACGGGGTTTGCGGGGAAGGGACTGGGTTATGTTGTACCGGACACCATACGGCTGGAAATTGGCAAAACGAAAAACGTGATGTGTAAGGTCAAAGGAGTGCAATTTGTTGGATTTTTCTGCGAGTTTATTGCTAATTTCAAGATACCTGATTATTTGGGGTTAGGGAAGTCGGTATCCAGGGGGTATGGGGCTGTAGAGAAGATCAAATCTCAAAATATACCAGATGAAACATAAATTCATCGGAACAATAATATACACCAAAGTAAATAATTAAGTTAACTATGGTGCGTAGAAATATCCTACTGGACAAACTTGCAGAAAAAGGAAGCGTTTTCAATTTTCAAAATGCTCTGGAAGTTACCACCCTGTCTCGTGATAGTCTCAAAGTCCGGTTATCCCGCATGGAAAAAGAGGGCTGGATAGAGCGCATAGAAAAAGGAAAATATATCATAATACCGCTGGGAGCTGAAAAGGGAAAATACACAATAAACGAGTTCACAATAGGCTCACAACTTGTAAAACCCGCGGTTGTTGCCTACTGGAGTGCCCTTAATTACCACGGATTTACTGAGCAGATACCAAATACAGTTTTCATCCAGACCACATCAAGAAAAAAAGAACAGCAACTTGAGATATTCGGCGTAAGATACCGGATTGTCAGGGTGGTAGAAAAAAAGTTGTTTGGATTTGAAAGTACATGGATCGATGGTACGGAAGTCTTGATCACCGATCCTGAAAAAACAATTGTGGACTGCCTTGATGTGCCCCACTATTGCGGCGGTATAGTAGAAGTTTCCAAAGCTCTCCATGATATTGATCTTAGTAAGGTTATTGAATATGCAAAGAGAGCAGGGAACTGTACAGTGCTGAAAAGGTTAGGTTTCCTGTGCGATAAAATGGGAATTCCAATCGAAATTCCACAAAATGAACTCTCAAAAGGCTACCCACTGCTCGATCCTTCAATGCACTACAAAGGAAGAACTAACAGCAAATGGAAAATTCGGGAAAATACAAACATATTTGGTGATATTGAATGATACAGGACATTGAGATCAGGCAGGTGGCGAGGGAATTCGGAGTTCCCGAAAGTACAATCGAAAAAGACTATGCATTGAGCTGGATATTAAATGCCTTATTTCAGCACACCGATTTGATTGTTCTTAAAGGCGGAACCGGAATAAGAAAAATATATGTCCATAACTATCGTTTTTCAGAGGACCTTGATTTTACGATGCTCAAAAACATTGATCTGGCAGAAGTTGGTGAAATTATTAAAAAGACTATAAAAACTGCAAAAAAAAGCAGTGGAATCAATTTTCATGATGAAATTCGATTGAAAGAAAACATAAATGGGTATGAAGTGAATGCCTATTTCAGGATACTGAGGCAAAATGGTAACCCCCTGCGAATCAAATTCGATCTCACAAAACCTGAAAAAGAAAAGGTCATGATGCTTGTTGAGTCGCAAGGCAACATTATACCCCGGTCGAATAAATCAGAACATTTTCAATAACATTGGTGTGTAGAAACGCTATGCTGCGTTATTCCATGCGTAGGTAATAAGTTGAAATGCCGAAAAAACGTTATCGTTCGCGCCAGTGGTTTGGGAATGCGCGCCTGCGGCGTATTGCTTCGGCGTCAAAGATCGCTAAATAAATACGTGGATCGCAATCACCCGATATTCCCACGTCAATTCCCGATGCCTTCGAACAATATATCTATCTTTTCAGATATATCAGCGGAAAAGGAGATGTCGTTCTCTGACTTTAACCAAACCATCATTGAGTGAAAATGGACACCTGATATGATTTCGGCGGTTTTATTTATATCGATAATGCTCTTTATTTCACCATTTTTTACACTTTCTTCAATTATATCATAGAGGATATTGGTAAGGCGGTGAAATTTATTGTTGCACCCATCAGGTCCTGAACAAGAATTACCCATATATCTTGTGGATTCAAATATCAGCAGTTTTGTGAGTTCCTTGTCTTTTTCGCAGCTCTCTGCAACAAAAACCAGTATATTCTTTATCTTTTCCCTTATGGGAATGTGCTTTATCGTTTTATTTCTAATAAGATTATAGATCAACTCCTCCTTTTGTTCCCCAAAATATAGCAGGAGCGCTTCCTTAGTCGGAAAATAATTAAAAAATGTACCTTTGGCAATCCCGGCTTCTTTTGTAATCTCATCAACAGTTGTATTTTCGAATCCCTTTTCTTTAAATAATCTTCCGGAGACCTCGAATATCTTGTTTTTAGTCTCGATTTTCTTTTTCTCACGCAGGGACATGTTATCATCTTCTTAATTTATAGTGACTATGGGTTAAATATGACTAAAGTGATATATTGGTCATTTTGGAGTTTCGTAAATGTTTTATTCAGGAATGAAATAACTAAAATTTAAGTATATCTTCAACTATCTTATAAACATAAGTGGAAGGGTTGCTTTCGGTGCTGAACAAATTTATTTCATTACTTTCATGCAAATTCTTTAATTTCTTTGCATTTTGAATTGCGGTTTCTCTACCACTTAGTAATAAGTCAAAATAGTCCCCATTTTTCCGATATTCCGGAATATTTCTTTTTAACCTATTCATCAGGTCGTGATTATTCAATGGATACTCATAGTATGCAAAATGCAAAAAATACCACATCTCAAACGAAGGATTTGACATGCCGATTTTAATACTTTTACCTGCATTTTTACAGGCACGAAGAATATTGGTGTTGGTATTGCCATTGCAATCAAATATACACCAAATATCGTCACCGCTTTTGAGATCAAGATCGTATTTTTTAATTTGACTTTTAGCAAATTTCACAAGATTTACAGGATCTGTATATTTTGTGTTAGGTGTTTCTATCTGTAGACCGCATCCCCGTTTTTTGTATCGTATAAAGTAGTTCCGTTCTGTTTTTTCACCCTCACAAACAATCACGAGAAGTTTATGTCGTGCCAGTGTTCGAGTTTTTCGGGAATGATTTGTTTTCATATCAAAATATCCTTTCATCCTTTATGAAGGGCAACGCTCCATATCTTCCTGCAAGATATCCTTTTTGAATATTCCTATCCTTGCGAGGGCTGAATTCTACTAAGGAGTAGAGGTCAGTGCTTCCAAAATCCGGGTTCTTTTCGGTGAACCATATCTGGTCTCTTCTGAATATGTCCTGATCAAGTAAATTAGTATTATGCGTTGTGAAGATCAACTGGGCATTATTTTTATTCTGGGTTGGATCACTGAACAATTTTATTAAAAAAACAACCAGTTTATGATGCAATTTCGTATCTAATTCGTCTACGATCAAGACATGACCGTTAATCAACGTATTGATCCAGGGACCGATCAGGGAAAACATTCTTTGTGTGCCTTCAGATTCATCTTTAAATTTAAACGGCACCGATTGTTCACATCCTTTTTCATCGATTACTTTATGAATTGATGTTATGTTAATTTCCTTGATTTCACCACGAACAGCCAAAAGTTTTATCTCATCCGGGAAATTGGAAGGCAACTCATCAATCGACAGATTCCTGACATATGCCGAAATATCGTCGATCCCCAGATCAGATTCTGAAAGTGCTTTCAATATAAGTGCTTTCGCACTTTCATTTTTATTGAGCATCTCAACCGTAAAATCTTGCAAACCTGGATTATCTGTTGGACCAATGACCTGTAACGTATTTTTAAACCAATCAAAAGCATCAGACGTCTTATCATAGTTTAATTGAGTCGCACCTGATAAATAAAGGACATTATCCAGAATTCTTTCAGATAAAAATAATTGCTCATTCTTGTCGATGGTAAAACTGTAAGTATCAGATCTCTTGAAAATAGTTGCTTCGCGCCCTTTTGGATAGTAATACAGATATTCATCTACGATTTTTTCAGAAGTTGCAGATACTCCATATCTATATTTGATATTATCTTTGATAAAAACAACTTCAAATCGACTTGGCTTGGAAACACAGTTTATATCAAGTTTAAATGGCGACACTTCGATTTTATCACCCTTCTGATATGTGTGTGATGTCATTACTAATGTTTTCAAAAAATTAAAGGCTAAAAGTACATTGGTTTTTCCAGAAGCATTTGCTCCATAAATTACTGCACTGCACAGTAGATTATTATTTTTCAACACAGTGGTTTTAATTAAATTGTTATCTATCGATTTATCAGAAGAAGACACTAAACTTAAAGTTACTTTTTCTTTAATTGAACGATAATTTTCAATGCTGAACTCAATTAACATTTGATTAAACTCCCAATTTCAACAATTTATATGGAATATATGAGATTAAATCACATCATTCAATGGATAAAATGGTAAAACGTCCATATATACATTTCGCATCCGCAGATTTTATGTCGAAAATCAGGAATCTGTGTATAAAGTCGGCAAACAATTCGACTTTTAACACAAAGCCGGCATCTCCACAATCCTTAAGTATTACATACATCATTTATGACTGCGGTCATATTTGATTTAAAATATTATCAGACATCTATAAATAAAGCCATTTACGTAACATAAAGAGAATGCTAAATACTCTTTTTGATATAAATTGCCAATAAATATTAATCAGGAGACATAAATATTAAAAACATCTTCGAAAAATTGGGGATATTCATAGAACACAACACCTTACCCATCATCCTAATAGCAATCCTGCTCATCGTAGTCGCAGGCCAGGGGGCACAGCAGATTACAATGGAATCAGGTACTGATACATTTGTCGAGAAAACTTCAAAATTGTACCAGGATTTTGATCACTTATATCTCAGGATATTTTTCACCCAGTCAATTGTCGTAATAATAGAAGGCGAAGATGTCAAAAGCGCAGAGGTTCTACAGGCAATTGACAGGCTGGAACAACAATCAAAGTACACAAAGAACGTTGTTGGCACTTCAAGCGCAGTCTCCGCTATAAAAAATTTTAATTATCAGGTAACAGGCAGATATGAAATGCCTGACAGCAGGGAAGAAATAGATACAATAGTATCAAGCCACTCTTCTGATTTTGAAACGATCCTGCCGGATGACACACACACGATCATCTTTATAGAGATGGCAGGCGATGCAACCGATTCGCAGATGAAAGAAGTCCTGCGTGAAACCGAAATTGCAGCTTCCATCTCTGAATTTCCTCCGGATTATAATATCATAGTAACGGGCGATCCTGCATTCTCAATTGCAATGGATCATGAAATGCAGGCAAGCATGGCACCACTGCTTTTGATATCAATTATCCTCATGTTCATAGTACTTAATTTTGTATTCCTGCACGTAAGGTGGAAACTTATGCCACTTCCGATCGTAATACTCGGGATCGTGTACACATTTGGCGCAATGGGATATCTTAAAATACCGCTTAGTATGGTATCCATGTCCGCATTCCCGATCCTTATCGGACTCGGGATAGACTATGCGATCCAGTTCCACAGCCGGATAGAAGAAGAACTTGAACGTGAACATGACGAAGCCAAAGCAGTAATACAGACGATCAAACACACCGGTCCTGCTGTACTTACCGCAATGATCATCACAGGTCTTGGATTTTTCTCGCTTTTCACATCCTCAGTTCCCATGATACAGGATTTTGCAAAACTGCTTCTCATAGGAATAATAATGTGTTTCCTCGCATCTCTTTTTGTTGGTGTGGCCCTGATCTATGGTCTTGATATATTTAGCAGGAAAAACTTGTTTGCCAGCTTCAAACCAAAAAGTAATAATTCACCCGGAACTTCCGGAATTACAACACCCGCTGCCAAAAATACAAGTAAACAACCTGATAACAAACAACCTGATAAGCTTGAACGTTTGCTCGAAAACACATCCAAATTAACAATCAAACACCCATTCATAATAATTGGTATTGCAGCCATTTTGTGTATTTCAGGACTATATGTAGATTCGTTCGTACCGATCCAGACAGACGTGAAAACATTCGTACCCCAAGACATGCCGGCGCTGATCGACCTTGGACATCTTGGTGATATAATAGGTGGAACTGATCAACTGAATCTCATCATAAAAACCGATGATGCCACTGATCCGAACGTTCTAAAGTGGATGGATGAATTCAGCACGCATGAAGTTGAAGGAAGGGGGCACATATACAGTGCATCCAGCATTGTCCCCATAATAAAATCAATGAATGGCGGCACAATTCCAGATAACAATGAAGATATTGCAAGATTGTATGACCAGATCCCGGAAATGCGGAAAAAACGATTCATACACGGCAATAACATGCTTTTGATAAATCTTGGAATTGGAAATGCCGTTGCTGATATCGGCCTTACAGGCATAGAGGAACTTGTCGAAATTGTAAATGAAGATCTTGCATGGATGCCGTCGCCACCAGGAGTGTTTGTCACAATAACAGGCAATTCAGTTGTCTTTACAGAAGTGATAACATCACTTACAACAGGAAGAGTTGCAATGACATTTCTTGGGCTTGCACTGGTATTTGGCGGACTGCTCATAATATATCGCGATTGGGTCAAAGCCTTCACTCCTGTTATTACAATGTTCATGGTAATAGGATGGGCTGGTGGAATTATGTATTACTCCGGACTGGAATATACACCCATGACAGCTACACTCGGTGCCCTGATACTTGGAGTGGGATCGGAATATGCAATACTTATGATGGAACGCTATTATGAAGAGAAGGAAAAAGGTTTGCCTCCGGTCGCTGCTATGCGTGAAGCAAGTGCAAAGATAGGAAAAGCGATCATTCCATCCGGTCTTACGACTATGTTTGGTTTCTCCGCACTTATTGCATCACCATTCTCTATGACCAGTAATTTTGGTCTTGTGACCGTAATAGATGTAGCGCTGGCACTTCTTGCCGCGTTTATCGTGTTCCCGCCCGTAATGGTGCTACTTGATACGTGGCGAGATAATATGAAAGCAAAAAATATTGTACACAGGCATGCTAAAACTGGTAAACATGTACCCATAGCGGAGATTGATATCCAATGAATGGTAATAATATCCATAAAGTTAAAAGTTTTCTCAACATGATTGGCGTATTCGCTCTCGTTTTCATGGTAATGGTACCAATGGTGTCAGCAGAAGATTCATCTGATGATTCATCTAAAAATACGAAGGAATTCCTGGCTCCAAACTATGCATTCTCAACAAATTACTATAACAGTTATGGTGCGCCTGACCTTTACGCTTCTTTACTCGGTAACACTGAATTTGAACGCGGGGAAACCGCACAGGTCCGCATATCTCTTGTGAACAAAGGGGTATTGCATGGGTTCAAATACGACAAAAGTGTCGGGACAGATAAAGGAAAACATGCTCTTTCACTAAAAGAACTTGAATATGAGACTATGCGCACAACTGCTATTGGTCTCAAGGCAGAGTTGATCTCTACAACTCCATATATCGATGTTGATCCGGCTGCGTCGATACGTGTTATGGAAAAACTCGTACCTGGAAAATTGCCTGAAAAACCGCTGGTGTATGTTATAAAAATTTCAGATAATGTACCTGCAGGTGCATATTATCTTCAACTTCCGGTTTCATACGAATACCAGAGCAACATACGCATGACAACAAATGAGGTGTATCGGCTGGGTGTTGTAGATCTTGATCATACTACAAATTACAAAAGTGCAAACAAAACATTGATAATTCCCATCTATATTAAAGAGGCAACGAAATTTAAGGTCACGGATGTTTCAGGGCACTTAACGACAGGATCAATGAGTGTGATAAATGTCACATACAAGAACATCGGGGAGGTGCCTGCCAGAGATGCGGTTGTTCGTATAGTCGTTATGGAACCACTCGCTGTAGAGCAATCTGTACTGCGACTTGGCGCTATTGAGCCTGGTGAGAGTAAAACAGTATCTTTTGAAGCCTCTGTGGATCAAAACTCACTTACGAAAAATTATGGGGTTGACAGCGAGATCAAGTACATTGATAAGGATGGTAACACTGCGTTTTCTGAGAACCTGAAAGTAAGTGTTCCGCTTGAACCTGCACCAGACAAAACGGGTATCGGAACACTGGCATTTGGCGGTGTTATCGTTCTGGGAATTTACATGATAATTAAGTTGATACTGAATATAGAGAAGTACAAATGAAATTAATACTATTAAGAGGGATTGACATGAAAACAAGAATGAATTTTAATTTTAAAATAATTCTGCCAGTTATCGCATCATTGCTTCTGCTTCTTGCAATGCAGGGGCAGGCACAGGCTGCATTTCCGGAACATTTTGACTTCGGGGATAATTATTATACGGTCTATGGCGGTCCGGACCTGACTGCGTCCGTACTCGGTGATACCGAATTTATAAGGGGAGACACGGTTACTATCAACATAAACCTGATGAACAAGGGATTTATTACAGGTTTTAAAGTGGAGAAGGATCTTTCCATTCCTGCAAGTGAACTGGACAGAAAGCTTCAGCAAACGGAATTTTCCTATGAGGCACAAAAGACCACGGCAATAGGTATAATGGGAGTCCTTACATCACTTGACCCTGCCGTGAAAGTGAAATCAGGACCGCAGGAAGCAGGTTCACTTCCATCTGGCCAGCAGACCGAAAATCCACTCCAGTACACGATAGAGATCGCAAATAATGCACAGGCCGGCACATATCCGCTTCTTTTGACCCTTATGTATGGATACCAGGAAAATATCCAGATCGGCGGTGATAATAAAACTGATCTTGGAATTACAAACCTTGAGGTGGGTATGTGGTATAATGTAGGGGGACAGAATATATCAATTTCAGTATCGGTCAAGGAAGAGGCAAGGTTTCAAGTAACTGATGTAAGTGGCGAACTTGTGGCTGATGAGGAAGGGCTGCTTTCTGTTACATACAAAAACGTGGGGGACCTGCCAATAAAAGATGCGACAGTAAGGATCAGCGCATCAGACCCATTCAGCACAACCGATGACCAGGCATTCATTGGTTCCATCGCTCCGGGAGAGAGTGCTGTTGCACTGTTCAACCTGAAAGTGGATGAGACAGCGACACCAAAGATGTATGCCATTAACAGTGAAATAAAGTACGAGGATGTTGATGGTCATGACCGGATATCGGATGTCATAAAGATACAGGTTGAGACGTTGCCTGCAATACCCACATCGGAAAAACTAGGGAATTTAAAATTAATTGTGGTTGGACTTTTGGTTGTGATTGTTGCAGCCATTGGGTTGAAAGTGTATAAGAATAGTAAACAGTAAATGAATTATTACAGACGCCGGATGTGCCCTCTTTCCGGCGTTTTGCTTTTTTTGATTGTTTCTTGATCCGTTATTTGTATACAGGGATAGATATTGGTGATTTCTGTCTAAACTGGTAATTGCGCCCAAAAAAAGCAATGTATTTCAGTAGGGTCACTGATCTGCATGTGACTGAAGAAAATCTTTTCAAGATAATGCGCGGTGGCAGGGCACGATGGAAGATCGAGAATAAAACTTTCAACACACTCAAAAACCAGGGATATCAGTTTGAACACAATTTCGGACATGGAAATAAGAACCTGTCAATTGTTTTTGCCATGTTAATGATGCTGGCATTTCCGGTGGATCAAGTGCAACAACTTGCTGCCGGCATATTCATATATCTGTCTTGTTTTCGCATTCGCAGCGTCCACAGACATTAAATTTATTGAAGCGCTTGTTTGCGGTCTTAGTTGTTGTATGGTGCTGTGACATGAAAGATGAAACAACAAACACCATGAAACCGGTGCTTTCCGCCAACACTGACCTGCATAAATTACCAGTTCATATCAACAACCTGCGTGCACTTTATGCGGATATTCGATGCGTTTCCAGATTCACAGAAACCGGATGCACGTGCATGACAGCAATCGGTCTGATCTAAAAGGGCATACCACGCACCTGTATCAACAAATACCAGAGGCATTTGATCACTTGTATTTGTATAGCTGCGTAAATTAGATTGTTCGATCTAAAACTGAAGCTAAAACCAATACAAACGCCGCAGGCGGCGGATTCCCACACCACTAACGTGAACGATATGGGCATTTTCGCAGCATTTCAACCGATAAAAATCTCC
>DQIP01000159.1 GCA_020793565.1 Candidatus Methanovorans sp. | reverse complement strand
TTTGAAAACTTCTTTTTCAATATCTCCCTTATATTTGAAAACAAAATTAAACCAGAAGTCGAATACCTGGTCTTTTATAAGATATACGCCTTTTTTCCGGTTTCCAAAAATGGATACCCTGCGTTCAATGAATTCCAGGCGGATAAGATTTTCAAGGTATGGGTAGATCTTCCGTGCATCCACACCTACAAAATTTGCGATCTCTGTGGGTCTTGTATTTCCAAAGGCTATGGAATTGAGTATGGAAAAATATGTCTTGAGTTCCCTGAACTCCTGTGAGATAATAAAGTAGGGTTCCCTGTAAAAATAACCGAACCTGTCAAAGAACTCATTATCAACAAAATCCAAAATACCTGTGTAGTCTGAAGCTTTTAGAAGAGACTCCGGCACTCCCCCGGGTATCATATATGTTTCAAGTGCTTCCTGAAAAGGCATGTTCCAACACCATAAATTTGAAATACAATACTATTCTCAAGCAGTGTCGTATTTGCAGGTCTTAGAATTGTATGTTTGGATTGTGTATTTGGCAATAGTGAAATGTTGTCAACTGCGGTCAAGAAATACACCATTTTCGGCGGTTTAAAAGTACACCACCTTACAATCTTTGGTGAAAACACCCACAGAGCTTGATAAATACATTGAATCACAAAGCAGCAGTAAGTAATTATTTCTAAAAAACATCGTTAAGATCGTAACTGGGGAATTCATAATTGACCACGCACAAAACGCTCAAATCTCCTGGTGAAGCCAAAAAAGAGTTCAAGAACTCCACTTTTACTGGACATGCCCGTCCTGTTAAAAACGAGAACGAGGCAAAAGAGTTCATAAAACAAATTAAAGAGCGCCACAACGATGCTGATCATAATGTTTCAGCATACCTCATTAAAAACAACAACGAACTTGCGATGAAATATGCCGATGACGGAGAACCTGCAGGAAGTTCCGGTAAGCCCATATTCAAAATGCTGGAACTAAACGGCATACAGAACGCTGTTGTAGTAGTTACCCGCTATTTTGGCGGCACAAAACTGGGATTCGGGGGACTTGCAAGAGCGTACAGGGAAACCGCTGTCGCAGCGATTGAAAATGCAGGCATCATTGAAGTACATGAAACTGTCAATCTCAACATATATTTTGGGTACCCCCAGGCACAGAAAATAAAAAATCTCATTCTTGTAAAAGATTATGGGAACATAACCGCAGAAAAATATTCAGACGCGGTTGAATTCACTCTTGAGATCATAAAAGAAAAAGAGAATGAATTTATTGGAAACCTTAGCGACCTTACAAAAAACAAGGTGAAAATCGAATACCAGTCATAACTATATAGTTTCACCGAGAAAATCCTCCCTACGGTCGGATTAACTCGGACTACATAATCCTATAGATTATATACTACAAGAAGTAGATATAATTTCAATCTGAAATTCACATTGAAATTCCTAAAACCAGATGCAAAAAATACCATGAATCAAATTACAGCATATTTTAAAAACCTTGACCACGAATACCGCAGGCAAATATTGCATGCAGGATTGGGTTTCTTTATACTGCTACTCCCATTCATCGACACAGGCATACTTGTTGTAATCATGTTTTTGGTCCATATCTTTTTTAAGTACCTGCCCGAGAATTCAAGGCTCTATCATATATTAGTTGATAAAACCGATCAGGATAATCGTGTAATAAAGAGTCGGGGAATAATAGGTGCCAAGGGCCTGTTGATATCTGTTTTCATACTCCTGCTGATCAATACCCTGTTTGATCACACATCCAATTCATATCCACTCTATATAATAGCCGGAGCAATCGCAATATCCACATTCGGTGACAGTGCTGCAACCATTGTGCGCCACAAAAGGCAATTGAAGTTCCATGCCCTCACAACTGAAGAATATCCGGAAAGGATATACCAGGGTGAGAGGCATAAACAATATTCTGTGAAATCCAGTTCTGCAATGCTTGGCGTGGGGATCGTTACAGCTTTTTTTGCAGGTTCATGGGTCGTCTACTGGCAGGGAATCGATGTATCATACAATATGGTATTCTTTGTTGCTGCCATAGGAGCAGTCACAGGTGCATTGATCGAATCCATTCCTTCAAATACCAATGATAATTTAACAGTTCCGCTGGGAGCGGGGATGGTCATGTGGCTTTTCTCAACGTTCGGATACTCCGTGCCGCCGTCCCAGATGACAGCAGCATTGCTATTTTCACTTGTATTAGGATATCTGGCATTCAAGGCTAAGATAGCTGACGTTTCAGCAGTTCTCAGTGCAACACTGATAGGAGTCCTGATCATCGTATTTACGAACGTTTTGTGGATATTACTCCTGTTAACCTTTTTCATTCTGGGTGGTGCGTCTACAAAATATAAGTACCAATACAAAAGATCCATCGGGCTTGCCCAATCAAAAGGGGGCATCCGCAGCTATGAAAATGTATTCAGCAACAGCACAACAGCGCTTGTGCTCGCAGTTGCACACGGCATATATCCACAATTCAGTCCGCTAATTACCTATGCATATCTCGGAACTATAGCAACGGCAACGGGAGATACATTAGCCAGTGAGATCGGTACGACCTCACGCATTAAGCCACGTATGATAACAACGCTCAAAGTTGTCGAAACCGGTGTCGATGGTGGCGTGACACCTGTCGGGCAATTTGTGGCGATCCTGGGTTCTATGACAATAGGAATACTTGCCGCAGTGTTCGGAATCGTTGACAATATTCCACTTGCAATTGGTATTTCCACAATAAGTGGATTCCTTGGCACCAATGTTGACAGCCTGCTTGGGGCTACACTTCAGAACAGGGGCCTGCTGACAAACAGCGGTGTTAATTTCGTATCAACTTTTTTAGGAGCATTGATATCATGTGGATTATACCTGCTGATCATCTAATCCGATTCCAATTCCCGTTCTCCGGCCGACTCTTATTTCCGATCCTATAATTCATCATACGTCCATACGCTCTGCCTTTCCACCAGTTTCCGCGCATGTAGTGCAACTTCATCAGGATGGGGTTTCACCCTTGCTACGCCGCTATGTATTGCTGCCTTTGCGACCGCTGAAGCAACAGCAGGCACCACGCGACTATCAAGAGGGTTCGGGATAATGTAATCCTCACATAGTTGTGAATCCTCAACTATTGCAGCAAGAGCGTATACTGCTGCCATTTCCATCTCCATGTTTATATCAAGTGCGCGGGTGTCAAGAGAACCCCTGAAGATTCCCGGGAATCCCAGGCAGTTGTTGATCTGGTTCGGATAATCCGATCTTCCTGTTGCCACGATACGCGCACCTGCAGATCTTGCATCTTCAGGCATGATCTCAGGGTCCGGGTTCGCCATTGCGAATACGATCGGATCATCCGCCATCGAACGCACCATTTCCTTGCTCACGATCCCACCAACAGAAACGCCGATAAATACATCCGCCCCGACCAGTGCATCAGCAATCGTTCCACTCATCCTTGATACATTCGTGATTTTTGCGATATCCTCTTTTTCGGGGTTCATGCCTTCGCCGCGTCCTTCATAGATTATGCCGCGGCTGTCACACATCAATATGTTTTTACTCCTGACACCGGCATGGATTAGTTTTTTAGTAATGGCAATTCCTGCTGCACCTGCACCGGAAATTACCACTTTTATGTCTTCAGGTTCTTTTTTCACGATCTTCAGGGAATTCATTAGCCCCGCAAGTGTCACTATCGCCGTACCGTGCTGATCATCATGGAATACAGGTATTTGCAGTTCCCGTTTGAGCCGCGATTCGATCTCAAAGCATCGGGGAGCGCTGATATCCTCAAGGTTTATTCCGCCAAAGGTCGGTGCTATGTGTTTTACGGTCCTGATGATCTCTTCCGTATCATTTGTGTCAATGCATATCGGAAATGCATCCACGCCCCCGAGTGTCTTGAAAATAACAGCCTTGCCTTCCATGACAGGCATTGCGGCATGTGGTCCTATATTGCCAAGACCAAGCACTGCCGAACCATCCGTCACCACTGCGACAAGATTGCCTTTTGAAGTATAGGTGTACACGTCATCTTCATGTTTTGCTATTTCCCGGCATGGTTCTGCAACACCAGGCGTATAATCCACACTCAGGTCATGGATTGTCTTTAACGGGACTTTGCTGGCAATTTCAAGTATGCCCTGGTGCAGTTCGTGTACCTTGAGCGATTCTTCGTAGATGGAACCGATAATGGTTTTGCTTGCAGGATTTATTTTTGATTTTGATGGGGGTTGGGACATTTTTTTACCTCTTGCTGTTAATTTACTTGTATATATTCTTCCTGTGACCAATTTTAAGCACTAACACAACAAGTATACCTTCGTAGATATCCAGAATTATTCTATGATCGCCCACTCGTAACCTGTATCCCGTATCACCGATAAGTTTGGTCACATAGGATTGTGGCCTGATCCTGATCCGTTCTAATGTAGAAATGATTCTCTCTTGATCACTTTTTTCAAGTTTTTTCAACTGCTTTAACGCCGCATCCGGGAAGATAATATCATAAGTCATAATACAAGTTGTTCCTTGACCTGTGCGAGCGTGTGGAACTGTCCTGCCTTTATTTCAGCACGGGCTTTTGCAATCTCGGTTTTTGTTTGCTCATTTAGTTCCTTTGTATCTTCGATAAGATCCCAGATCACTTCTTCATAGGTTTCCCTGTCAAATAATTTTCTCTTAATCATTTCACTGTGAAGAGTATCGCTAATCTGAATTGTAGTTGTCATAGTATACTATAGTAGAATATAGCAATATAAGATTTTCCTCTACCAAAAACATATATCCTGCACACATCATGTACTTATTATGAGAATAATCGGGATTGCACGCGAAGCGCTTGAATTTATCCTTGGTGTCAGCAGATCCACTGCACCAAATGAGTTTGCAGGGCTTTTGCAGGAAACGGATGGAGTTATAACAGATATCATGATACTCCCTGGGACCGAATCAAGTAACCGGAATGCTGTAATAAAGTTGTTCATGATGCCAAACATCAAATCCGTAGGCTCTGTTCACAGCCACCCGACATCGAATGTAACACCATCAAAAGCAGATATCCGGCTTTTTGGAAAAACAGGAAGCCACCACATTATTGTCGGGGCACCATATGATAAAAATAGCTGGAAATGCTACAACAGCGACGGAAATGTGCAAAACCTTCCGGTACTGGATATTGAATTGGATGATGTGGAAATACTTTGAATAATTGGTATATGTTTAGCTGATTTCGATAAAATGTCGATGCACACGAAGTTGCTATGCCCGTGCAGCAACCCCGCCGTAGGCGGCGGATTCCAAACATTATGAAAAAGGTATATATGTATATATCGATCGGATAAATCAGTTACATAAATGAAACTGTCGGAAATGTGATGAAAACGGTACATTTATAATAATATTGGTGTGTAAAAACGCAATGCTACGCTATCCCACATTTATTTTATAAATTAAAATGCTGCGAAAACGCCCATATCGTTCGCGTCAGTGATTTTGGAATCCGCCGCCTGCGGCGTTTGTATTGGTTTTAGCTTCAGTTTCAGATCGAACAATCGAGTTTACGCAGCTATACAAATACAATAATTGTATTCGGTTATACCTGCTCTTGTATTTTCTGTTGTTGCACCTTTTGTGGAATATTCACCACTTCAATACCCGCCTCTTTGAAAAACTTGATAGAATCGGCATCGGGGTACGATGTGGTATACACTACTCTCTCGATATGTGCGTTTATGATCATCTTTGCACACAGGATACAGGGCTGGTGCGTACAATACATTGTTGCACCTATCGTACCAACGCCGTGAAGGGCAGCCTGTATGATCGCATTTTGTTCCGCATGTACTGCCCGGCATTTTTCATGATGGGTGCCGGATGCAATGTTTTCCTGGTCTCTCATGCAGCCTATATCAAGACAATGTTCAAGGTTTCGGGGAGCACCGTTATATCCTGTGGACAGGATACGTTTATCACGGACTATCACGGCCCCGACTGTATTTCGCAGGCATGTGGAACGTTTTGCAACAACGGATGCGATCTCAAGAAAATAATCATCTATAGATGGCCTGTCAGTCATTAATTCCATTAAACAGTAAGTGGTATATATATGTTTATTGTATGTGAATAACATTATGTAGAAGGTAATTTCATCAATTTCATCATGTATCAATAGATATAACCCACAAGTTCAGATTTACAAGTTTAGTTTGATTATGTTCGGAGTATAAAAAATATGGCATTCAGTCTAGCGGAATCCCTGGATTCTTTTATAAAAAAACACGATAACCGCCAATTGTTAACAATTCCAATTACGGTATTTGTGTTATCGATACTGGTATTGGCATTTACGTTTGCGAGCACAGGTGCGCCAGTAAATCTTGGTATGGAATTTAAAGGCGGTACAATGATCGCGGTCACAACCGGAGAATCCACACTTTCCATTGAAGCCAAATACTCAGAATATCCCATAATCGATGCCCGCTCGGCAGGAGAGAGGGTTATGATGCGTTTTGGTCCAATGGACAATAAGGTGCAGCGAGCACTTGAAGATGATATAACATCCAGTTATTCCGATGTAGAGATAAAACAGATCGGGGCAGTATATGGTAGTGCTCTTCAACTGCAAGCACTAAAAGCCGTCGTAATATCATTTTTAGGAATGGCAACAGTTGTGTTCCTTATATTCCGGACTGCTGTGCCATCCATCGCAGTCGTGCTTTCCGCACTATCTGACATAACCATCGCAGCCGCATTCATGAACCTCGCAGGGATCCAACTCTCGCTTGGAACTGTTGCCGCACTCCTGATGCTCATCGGTTATTCAGTTGACAGTGACATATTGCTTACGACACGCGTACTCAAACGACGCGGCACGGTCGAGGAAAAAGTATCACGGGCAATGCACACAGGTATTACAATGACAACGACCACACTCGCAGCGCTTGTAGTGATGTATCTTGTATCCACTTATTCGTACCTGATTTTCTCATCACTTCCCCAGATCTCCCTGCTCTCGGACATTTCCATTGTCCTGATCTTTGGTCTTGCAGCGGATATCATGAATACATGGTTGCTAAACACGGCGATCCTTCGCTGGCATGTTGAGGGATTGTCCCAGGGGAGGCGAAAGGCATGAGAAGGGACAATGAAAAGAATAAAGAGACCCAGAGCATTTTCAAAGATATACGTGTCCGAATATTCATAATAGCACTTATCGCATCACTGGTAGCGATCCATCCCTGGTATAGTCCGGATGAAGGTTTTACTACAAATCTCAACTACGGTCTTGACCTTGAGGGAGGTTCATGGCTGCGGGTCAAACTTCAGGGTGCTGTCGTACAGGTTGATGCAGACCCAGGGGCGATCGTGAAACAAATGATCGAATCCACGATAGATACAAAGGTGAAAATTACGGATGTCAATGTTCCGCCTGATGGAATCAGTGATGGACAGGCATATGTCACGTTCACAACAGACGATTACTTTAGCCAATCCCAGATCGACCTACTCGGGCTTGGTCAGGCAACCATCAGTCGCAGGGATGACAAGACCGAAGTCACGTTGTACTCAACCAGGGAATCACTTATTGTTGCATTCTTATCGAATTCATTGAATACCGAGGTAGTGCCTATTGCTTATGTGGATGGCACGGAATACGAGATCAGGACTGCAGTGTCCGAGCAGGAATTGCAAGATCTTATGGCGAGTGTAGACGGTTCGATCATAAAAGGCACAGACGGGAAACTGAAATATCGTGAAGGCGTGACAACAGAGACCCGGGATATGACACAGGAGATCCTGAGTGACAAATTGAATGCGCTTGGACTGAAGGATATTCCAGTCCGGACGGTTGGTGAGGACTACATTCTCATTGACTTTGCAGGCATTGATCTTGCGACTGCAAAGGATATCGCAGAAAAACCAGGAAAATTCGAGATACGCCTCCAGACTATGGGTAACGATAGTGTGCATGTTCTCTATGGCGATGATATTGAAAGTGTCGGTGTTCCGGGATTCCATGACAGCCAGTGGCATACGCCATTCAGGCTGACTGAAACAGGTGCGCTGGCGCTTCAGAGGATTGCGATTGAAACGGGTGCAGCCGATGATCCGCAATCACACTGGCTGAACATGTATCTTGATGACAATGAGGTTTACAGTGCCCCGCTGAGTCCAGGTGCAGCTGCACGGATAAAAGAGCTCCCTATATACGCATGGGAATCATCAACCGGCGGGGACGAGGAAAGCAAGATAGAGGCTGAACAATTGCAGATCCATCTTCGGGCAGGCGCGCTGCCTGTCAATGTGGAACTTGTAGGTTCCGGGCACGTTGATGCCACGCTGGGCAAGCAATTTAAGACCCAATCGGTTATGGCAGGATTCCTCTCGCTACTTGCAGTTGCTTTTGTAGTGTTCCGCAGGTATCACCAGAAAGAGATACTGGTACCAATGATAGCCACGTCCATCAGTGAGGTTTTCATGATACTCGGGTTTGCGGGTGCAGTCGGCTGGCAACTTGACCTTCCAAGCATCGCAGGTATCATAGCGGTCATCGGAACCGGTATTGACCATCTTGTGATTATCACGGATGAAGTGCTCTATGAAGGAAAACTACCGTCCACAAAGGTATACCTTGAAAGGATAACAAAAGCGTTCGGAATTATCTTTGCTGCTGCGACAACGACCACGATCGCAATGTCACCTCTTGTTGTGATGGGATTCGGAGCTCTCAAATGGTTCGCGATCATAACAATTGTCGGTGTGATGATAGGTGTCCTGATTGCAAGACCTGTGTATGGTATAGTGATCAAAAAAGTACTGCAGGATGCGGAATATAGTTAAAAACCAAACAATGTTAACTAATATTATGCAAATTGCTATGAAATATAAAACCGCGGAGAGCGCAGAGTGGCCTATATTTTCATTCTCTGCGTACTCTGCGGTTAAATTACATTGTCTAAATATACAAAGTGTTAAGCATTAGTATCGATGATTTCTATCGAAGTCATCTATCGAAGTCATTTATCAAACATTAGGTTCTTGACTATAATTGATACCTTAAATTTGCAATGGCAGGTGCCAGGTTGAAGACGAGAAAAGATATATGGACTGTGAAATATCGTCCACAGGCCCTTGATGAAATGCTCGGGAATGAGCAATCAGTGACTACAATCCGCCAGCTTGTCCAGTCAAACAACCTTCCGCATCTTGTTTTTCATGGACCTGTAAATTCAGGTAAGGCATCTGTTGCTTTTGCGCTGGCGTATGAGCTCTATGGCGAGGGGTATGAGCGCAATTTCACGTATTTCAATGCATCCGATTTTTTCGATCAGGGAAAGCGGTATCTTGTGCGGGATAAGCGTTTCATCCGCATCATTGGGACAGATGACCCGAAAAAGATCCGCAAAAGCGTGATATCTATTTTTAAGGAAGTCATAAATGAATATGCAGGTACGGGTTCGATCGATGCGGATTACAAGGTAATATTCATTGACAATGCCGAGTCCCTGAATTCAGATGCCCAGCACGCACTGCGGCGCATTATGGAAAAATATACTGCAACATGCAGGTTTATTTTGTCCACCACGCAGCCATCAAGATTGATATCACCTCTTCGTTCAAGGGGATTGCAGTTATTTTTCACGTATGTGTCGGGTGCCAAGCTCATCGAATATGTGAGATCCATTGCAATACTGGAAGGATTTACGGTATCTGATGATGGATTGGATGCCATTGCATATCATTCAAAGGGCAATGTGGCTAAAGCACTTCTAACAATGCAGATTGCATCATTATCACTACAAGCCGGAAATTATGATATATCGCAACAATTGATCTATGAAGCTGTTCTTGGTGAAACACCAGAGGATATCACCCAACTCTTTGAATCTGCGATTGCGGGTGATATTATGGCTGCCAGAAAGGTTATTGATAAGCTCCTGATCGAGAATGGTTTATCGGGTTCAGAGATACTGGAGCAACTGCATGGTATTGTGATCGAATCCAGTGAGACGGATGAGAGTATTGCACGATATGTCAACAAGATCGCAGAGGCAGACCTTCGCATGTTAGATGCCTCTAATGACAGGATACAACTCGAAGCAATGGTTGCGAATTTTTAAATTTGTTGGTGGGTGTGAAATTAGGTCGTGTCCCTTAGCAATTGACAACATTTAAATAGTTTAAATGTAGTTTCCTTTTTTGAGGAATATGAATGGATTT
>DQIP01000160.1 GCA_020793565.1 Candidatus Methanovorans sp. | reverse complement strand
GGATAAAATTAATTAGCATAAAAATCGGTATGCAGAGAGATTGAGGGTCATATGAACCTATCTTGGGTTATAACCTATTCGTGTCAATGAATTATCGATGTTTCAATACTGGTGCTTGGAGAGGTTTTTCTTCTTTAAGTCGAGCAAAAATCAAGTACGGTTGAGATTTAATTACCAGATTGACCAAATGGTATAGTGATAACGATCTGATTTTCGTTGAAATTTAGTACTGTTTGCAAATATTGAGTTGATTTTTTTCGTTAATTGGAGAACAGTCGAAATATTTATGTGACAACTGTGAGTTTGAATGCATATTCGAGCCGACCAGAAATAATAAAAAGTCTCCTTAATCATCGAAGAAAAAGACCTCCTCTATCTTTGATTCTAACACTTTAGCTACGTCATATGCAAGTTTCAATGATGGATTATATTTTCCCTTTTCCAAAAAGACAATGGTCTCCCTTCTCACCCCTACTTTATCCGCAAGATCCTTTTGGGTAAGATCGAACTTTGCCCTTAATTCCTTAATTATAGTTCTCAGCTTACTCACCCGTTTTATTGTAGTACCATTTGAGAATCTGGAAAGCGTATAATCCAACAACTCCGATCACAAGAGCTGCCTTATAAAAATCGCTGGAAGGTGTTAATGATGGGGATAACTTCAAAATATTTAAAAATGAAATAATTCCAGTCACAGACAGCATTGTTACAAATGCGCTATACCCTGCCTTTTCCTTGATCCTTACACTTCGCTCATCTTCCTGGAAATAGTCAACTGGTTTTGAAGATACACGCAAACCAACCACAAGTCCCACCAAACCACACGAAATTAAAATAATTCCAATAATGGCAATCGACTGAATGAACAATAATATAAATATTCCAATCAGGATACTTACTAAACTGACGCTCATAAATTTTATAATCCGCCTATCTCTCCTGAATATCATTACAGATCACCTTTTTTATTATAATAAAACGTAAGGGCAACTACTGAGATTATTGCCACAAATATAATTGACATGTATCTTGGGAAAAGAACAGACATATCCTCAGGACGGCTAAAGATCAAGAAAAAATCGCCCATATTGATCAAATTCGAAGACCAACTCGCATCCACCAGTGCAAGCAATGTCACGTAGGCAAGAATTACCCCAAATGTACTTGACTGGACTTTCATGTCGCGTTTCATTGTCCGCTCATCGGGTATTGACTCTAATTCCGGGCTTCTTGACAGGTATAGCCCTATTATAAGGATAAATATGCCCGATCCCATCATCGAAACACCAGGAGTCGCCGTCCCCGGATATGGAATGATCTTCAACATTTCAGCTAAGCCGATCGTGATGTTGACAAGCCCCAGCACCAGCAAAACAGTATACCTTTTATTGTTGACCAATTTCATTCCAGGTCACCTTTTCTATTAAAGTAGAAGGTCAATATTCCCCACGAAAATATTCCGATATATGAAATCACAATTACTGCTAAGCTGAAATTTATATCTAACTGCAAGGCACCGGCAATTGAAGCGGAAGCAACCAATAATCCCAGAAGTATTAAAAATGCATATAGTCCCGCAATTTTGGCAACTTTTCTGGTTCGTTCATCCCCCACAACTCCCGTTCCTGAATTTAATATCCTGAAAAATGAGCTCATGCTAACACCAAGTCCGATAAGAACCGGGAAGATTGCCCGTAGGAGAGATTCCGGATTCCCGTCGGAAATGTTTCGGAATATATTTATAATTCCACTTGTTGCTAACGCAAGTCCCACGATGATGAGGGATAAATTGACCAAAAAGTACTTGTCTGTCCTGAATTCCATATTATCAACGCCTCCTAAATATCTTTCGAGTTATAATATTTAAAAAAACCGAACATTGATATCATTAAAGTAAAAAATACTACTGATATCACCGCAGGCGTTTCTAATTTGAATAAGTCAAGAATGTCACCCCAACCAATAACGGCAAGCGTTCCCATAATGACAACAATTGTATTTTGGGCCGCCTTCCCTGCAACTTTTTCCTTTCTTTCGTCACTTTTTGGTTCATTGGTTTTTTTGCGCAGAATTGAGTGAAGAGCTCCACCAATTGCAAAAAAGATTACATAATATAGTATCTGTATCTTTGAGTCCACAACCATTTTGTCAATCCTCATAACTTTTTTAGTTAGAAACCGATTTCGTCTTTCATTTTATTATAATATATTTGAAGTGCGATCTTTGATATTAACATGACAGCCAGTAAAATACCTAATACTTCGAACACATCTAAAAATGTTGGAATAAAATGCAACACTACTGTCAACAATCCAATTGATATGATTGAAAGATATAATGCAATGTCCGAAGACATGCCGGAAATTCTGTTGGCCATTTCGTCTTTTTTGAGTTCATCCCTTAACATTGCTTTTCGCATAACATAACTTATGGATAATCCAATTACAGCAGCAACCATCATATTTCCCCCAACTATATCGCCATGGGAATATAGGACAACGGCAGCAATTCCAAAAATTGCACCCAATATCAAGTGTATCTTGTTAGATTTATTCATTATTTATTTCTCCCGCGTTTAAGTTAATCCAGGTGTATGTTAACTATATCTAACACCAAACTATTTATAATTGCCGTTTTTGTTAGAAATACACCACATTTATAAATCTGTAAAATTAGCCACATTCAGGAAAATTACGTTTTTTTGTAGGCGGTCCTGAACATGCTCAAAAAATGAAAGTACCCCAGGCATAATCGTTACAATGGCAATCTCGGAATGTTAAGATCAAGATACTTTCATGCTAAATGAAATCAGGGCAGAGAGCAAATATTGATCACTGTGCTCCCCTGTGTTTAACTACCCTGGTTTTACTGTATTCCATATCATCGACAGCATAAAATAAGATTGAATCATTCAGCGCGCTCGATAAAAATGGAAAACAACCCGGACCCAAAATACAAGTGGAAAGTCATGCTGGCAGTGTCAATCGGCATATTCATGGCAACCCTTGACGGCAGCATCGTAAACATTGCACTGCCTACGCTTTCCAGATTATTTGACACCGACATATCCACCATCTCATGGGTCATACTTTCCTATCTGCTCACAATAACAACATTTCTCCTGACACTGGGGCGACTTTCAGACATGTATGGCCGCAAAAAAGTGTTTGCAGGAGGGTTACTGGTATTCAGTCTCGGATCAGGTCTTTGTAGCCTGTCCACATCAGTCGGGCAGTTGATAGCATTCAGGATTGTACAGGGCTTTGGTGCTGCAATGATACTGGCTACGAGTACAGCCATTGTGACCTTTTCATTCCCACATACCGAACGGGGGAAAGCAATGGGAATTATCGGTACCATAGTCAGTGTCGGTTCAATGACAGGTCCTGTTCTTGGAGGATTCCTGATAGACCTGGTTGGATGGCAGAGTATATTCTACATCAATGTCCCGATCGGCATTTTCGCATCTGCATATTCCTTGAAGGTCCTTGAATCGGAAGAAGTTCACAAAGGACAGAAATTCGACATTCCGGGTGCTTTTTTCATGTTCATATGTGTAATGTCATTGATGCTCGCCATTACACAGGGACAGGGAATGGGTTGGAACTCACCCCTGATTATTGGCCTGTTCAGCATTTTTGTGATCGCCTTGATGATATTCCTGTACATAGAAAACAAAGCCTCCCAACCGATGGTGGAACTTTCCATGTTCAAGCACCGTCCATTCTCAGCATCCAATGCAAGCAGTTATTTGAGTTTTGTGGCGATGTTTACGATAATCCTTATGATGCCGTATTATATGGAAGAAGTCTTGAATTACAGCACTATCCATGTTGGAATGACCCTAATAGCAATTCCGCTTGTGATGGCAGTTGTCGCACCTGTTAGCGGGTGGCTCTCCGATAAAACAAATTCGTTCATGCTAAGCAGTCTGGGCATGGTTATTACCTGTGTTGCCCTTTATATGCTTGGCATTCTGGATCAGAATTCGACTCAGTTTGACATTGTTATCGGTCTTGGTCTGGTAGGATTGGGCATGGGCCTGTTCCAGTCACCCAACAACAGCATCATCATGGGCTCTGTTCCTGTGAACCGTCTGGGAATTGCAGGCAGTTTGCTCGGAATAATGCGCAATCTTGGCATGATTACCGGAATAGCCATATCCAGCGCCGTATTTACAAGAGGGGTTGACCTACAAGAAGCGCTTGGGGCATCACACATACCTGCATTCCTGACAGGCTATCATGATGCATTCATGGTTGCTGTGGCAGTCTGTACCCTGGGTGTTCTAACCTCAATGGTACGTGGGGACAGGCATGGACCTAATGAAGGTCGAAGACAAAAAACGGATCATTCAAAACCAAAAAAAATGTAACAACCGCCATAGGTATTGTACTTGGCCATACCATGTATACTATACATAGCATACAATGCCATTGATCAATAATACAACCACCCATCTGGCAACCTAAAACCATCCAAGTAGGTATTGTACTTGACCATATCATACCATATATCAATAATAGCGGAAACAACCTGTACCATCAAAACTAACTGCCGCACCTTAACAAAAACAATTTTGTGTTTTCACAGCACTCCGGTTGTGTCCAAAGTCCTGTTTCATTCCACCGCCTACCTTGGTGGCATCGAAAGAATAAAATATTACCCTTAAGTAGTGTACTTCACAAAATGCCCGGATTAAATCGGGCAATTATAGTCTATAGTCTATAGTCTATAAATTATATACTATGAAAAAAATATAAGACTGGATTGACAAAATACGGATTACTATTTTCATCCAGTTAATCCGATTCATAAATTCAATCTGTCCACATAATGTTAAAATGAACATAATAGTAAAGCATATTTTCATCACATATCAGGAACGACCCAAATGAAGATCAACAGACCAAGAGGAACAAGGGATTTCCTGCCCGTAGATACGGCACGCAGGAGATATATCGAGAACAGGATGCGAGAAGTGGTCAAGAACTGGGGATATGGCGAGGTAATCACGCCGACCTTTGAGCATCTGGACCTGTTTACCCTCAAATCAGGTGAGGGAGTCATAGGTGAACTATATAATTTCACTGACAAAGGCGACAGGGAGATGACGCTTCGTCCGGAACTGACCGCACCTGTTATGCGAATGTATGTCAATGAAATGCAGGCAACCCAAAAACCTCTCAAGTTGTTCTATTTCGAGAATTGTTTCAGGTATGAACGTCCCCAAAAAGGACGGTTCAGGGAATTCTGGCAGTTCGGCGTGGAAGTAATAGGCAGTAGCAGATCAAATGCTGATGCAGAGGTCATCGCACTTGCAACGAATATGCTTGGTGCAGCCGGAATAAAAGGTGACCTGCATGTAGGGCATCTTGGCATTATACGTCACATATTAAATGTCCTGGAAACCGAACAGCAGAGTCAGGTCATGCGACTTGTCGATAAAAAGGACGATACAGGACTGGATGATTTTATGGAAGAGATCAATGCGCCTGCTGAACTCCGGCGTAACCTTCTTGAAATTATCTGCCTGACAGGAAATGATGCTGTCGAAAAAGCCCGTGATGTTATCGGAGACATACCTGAACTTGATACGTTCGAAGAGTTGCTCATACTGCTTGATGCCTATGGAATTTACTACAATGTGGATTTCGGTATTGCCAGGGGGCTTGATTACTACACAGGCATGGTCTTTGAGATATACGCTGAAGGACTCGGTGCACAGAATCAGGTCTGTGGCGGAGGAACATACAATTTGATCAAGATATTTGGCGGCGGAGACGTCCCGTCAACAGGTTTTGGACTCGGGTTTGACCGCATAATGGAGATATGTGATATCAAAGCCGATGAGCCAACAAAAATTGTTATAATTTCAACCGATTCCACACGTCTTGATGCGATCAAGGTCGCAAATGAGTTAAGACGCGTTGCGCCTGTCCATCTTGACCTTATGAAACGTAGTTTCAAGGCGCAGTTGTCCTATGCCAACAACATTGGAGCTAATTACACAATTATCATAGGTGAGCGAGAACTTGAGGCAGGAAAGGTCACATTCAAAGATATGGCATCGGGTGAACAGTCGCTTTTGAGTGTGGAAGAAGTTATCCAAAAATTATCCGGATCCTTGTGTTCTTGACCATGAAACCATCCCGCAGGTCATTACTTACTGACGAGATCGCAGCCGATGCACTCCCTATGAGGTTTACAGTTGCTGCAATACTTATTGCGATCATAGGAATGCTCATTGCATCATCGGTTATGGATATGATGTCAACTGCACGCATACATGATACACAGGTAGGGATATCGAAGATCGTATCCAATGCAGGCCAGATGTCAGTGCGCGGGGCTGGTAGTGTAGTCACGCTTGATGTCGATATTCCTGATGACATCACTGTTGTACTCGGCGCGCTGCCAGATAATGAACATGCATGGCCAGCCGATGCCGGCAACTATTATATCCGGACCGGCAGCGAACGAAAGGTGTACGGTATTGATGCAGCATTTTCGAATTTCGCGATGGACGGTGCGGCTGAACTTTCATCAGGTTTACACAGGCTGACGCTTGAAAGTGTTTACAATTCAAATTACAACAAGGTGTTTATTCTAGTCTATGAAACAAAGGATAATGGATAAAGGATGACAGGGGATGGATAAAGGATAACTGAGAATGGATAAAGGATAACTGAGAATGGATAAAGGATGACAGAGAATGGATAAAGGATAACTGAGAATGGATAAAGGATGACAGAGAATGGATAAAGGATAACTGATAATAGATAAAGGATAATGGCTAAGCGGTGTGTGGCAATGCCCCTAAAAAATATACTCAATGACCAGTCCGGCTGGATAGATTTCACCCTTTCTAAAATTGCAATGATAATTGCAAGTGTGATAATCATTTCCGCTACCTTCCAATTGGCAGCAGACTTTAAGGACATGGGTCGCGAACATGAACTGGGGGTGATCGCGCTTGATTTCAAATCAGCTGTGGGTGATTCGGGAAGTGGTACCTTTGACTCTGGCATCATGCGAACATATTCATTTGGCATGGAAAGATTCAGTTCTGGTACTGGCTTTTATAATGTTAGTGCAGCCATCTCCGGCGAGTACGTGGAGATGACTGCAACAGCAAGTGACGGACGACTAATCCATGCTGTCAAACCGCTCACGTTACGGGTGCTGCCATTCAATGAAAGCACACTCCGAAGTGAACTTGCAGGCAAATTCGGGCATGATGGTACAATTCAAAACCCGATTATCACCGACTACATGACAGTTACAGGTTTTTTATCACAAAAAGGGGCAAACAAAGTACTGTTAAATACGGGCATGGATGTTTTTATCCAAAAAACGATCACATATGTAGAAATTGATTCGGGAGTGTACAAACTTGACTATGTACTTGTTTATCAATGACGAGCGCGGTGTGCTTGAACCACACAACGATCTATTTGCGACTGCACTGTTAGTTATCGGATTTGTAGTATTTGCGGCTATCATGTCCAAAACCTATCTCACATATGACGAACACTCATTTGCTCTTGAGAATTATGAAGATGCATCAAGGATCGCGCAGGCAGTAGCCTCTGATGAGTTGCTTCAGACCACACACCCCGGTGTTCTCTCTGCATCAGCGCTTGACCGGATAAGCACGCCTGCGAGTGATGTTCACGTGCGTGATATATTGTTTTCCAGTTTTTCCTCAAATTTCCAGTTTTCGGTAGAGATAACAACTGATGACGGAAAACACCAGTGGACGATCGAACAAATACCTGCAGTTACATCAAGCGGTGACGTTATTGCAGCATCGGTTCCCGTAGTCATTGAATTGAACCCTGTAGAATCCGTTGCCGGGATCCTGACAGTCAAAATGAGGAATCGAAAATGGATATGACGCCAGGGGAACCAGGGAATGAGAAGGATCGTTTATGCAATGAAAACATGACGTCTTTGTATAACGTGAAGGACACAGGGAAACCTGTGCATGAGAAGGGGCGTTTATGCAACAGCAGCAATACTAATGGTTTTCTCGCAGACCAGGCAGCATTTTCATCCACGATCGATGCATTGTTCTTCCTTATTATGATATCTATTGTAGCTGTACTGCTAATGCCTTCTATAATGGCGGATAACCAGTATGAAGCCGCCGGATATACTGTGACACAGGAATTTGATACGCATTTATTGGAGTCGCTGCTTGGAAGCAGTGCAGATGAATTTGAATATAAGATTGCTCCGCTTGCGGTCGTTAATATCTCAATACCTTCGAATACCATTACACAGGATCCCATAAAAACCCTTTTTACCAAGGAACAGAAGCACAGGACATTTGTGGATCTTGTAGCAGAGAGCATGATACTCAATTTAATGATGGACAATAACGGTTCCGGGGTGTACCTGAATCCTATAACAAAGGAACATCCGAATGCTACCTGTGATATGATACGATCATACCTTGACAGTACAATTGAAGGGCGTTATAACTACCGATTTGAATCGCACTGGTATCCTGTTTCAGGATTTCCACTTGGAAGTGACATCATTATCGGAGATGCGTTCCCATCCGATTCGATACGGCAAAATGCAAAACTCACACTGCCGTTTACTGATGTTGCATTGAAGCATGATATTTTTGAAGAAGTGAACGATTCGGTATTATCGGATGCGCTTGAAAGTTCTTCAAACGAAACGATGCGCATTAAATTACATGATGGATTTAACAACAGTATTGATGTGGCTGCCAGGGGATCAGCAGGGATGATCGTAAGATCGACATTCCCATCAGCATACCTGCTGTCACTCAACAAAACCATTCCTGACACACAAAATAACCAGTCAGGCATCATATCCGTTCCAGAAGGTGCCGATATTCTGGACCCTGATCTGGTGGTTGCAGCATGTCTTCTTAATTATACTGCAAATACGGTTGCAGGTATGGACATGGAAATACCTGGGGACAGAATCTTATCCGGGTTAGTGTCATTGGTGGAAGAGGGATTGGTCTCTGCGATACAGGAACAGGTCGCTTTTCAATTAAAGGCCGATATGTCAGGTGAGATCAACAGGACTGTATATGACATTATCAACGGCGGTGACTTTGACAATGCAAAAGTTTTGCGTGATATCCAGGTGCAATCCATTTGCAAAAGAGTGAATTATGGCGATGTGGATATTGAATTGATACTCTGGCAATGATTGTTTGCCCAATCACAACTTATATATTTGATGTTGGTTTATTAAGAGCGCTTCGCCGCAATAATTATAATTTCAAATTGATTATAAGCATTCATGACACTCATTAGCATGAAAATGCTGTTTTCAGAGGAATCATAGATCAAGTGAATATACTCCCATATGTTCCTGTTAACTTGATCACAGTGAGTTTTAATTCAAAATTGAAATTAAACTTAAATTTCAATTTAGGGTTCTTAAACTTAATATCGAAAATTAATTACAAATGATTTGGAGGAATTTAATGGCAAAAATGCATACCCGGAAGAAAGGACAATCCGGGTCCACAAAACCAGTTAGAACTGAAGCACCTGCATGGTCAATAATGAGTGCAGATGATATCACTAAAGTTATTCTGGATATGTGGAAACTGGGCAATTCAACAAGCGAAATTGGAATGACCCTGAGGGACCGACATGGTGTCCCTGATGTAAAACTTGCAACAGGCAAGAAACTTACTGAGATATTGAAGGAAAACGATGTTGCTCCTGAATTACCGGAAGACCTGTACAACCTGCTTGTAAAAGCGATCGGACTCAGGAAACACCTTATGGTGAACAAAAAGGATGTACACAACAAGCGTTCACTTCACTCCGCTGAAGCCAAGATCCGAAGACTGGTCAAATATTACCAATCCACAAAGATATTACCAATGGACTGGAAGTACAGGCCGGAAACAGCAGAGATGCTTATTTCAAGATAATCTCTTGATATTGGTTTATTAATATCGGCATGCTTCTGGCAGCCGGTATCACTTTTCTTTTTTTGTTTACTTGAGATTGTCGGAAAAGGCCGACAACTTCTAACAATTTGATACGCAGTTCTCATTAAATCCCCATTTTCCATAATCTTCAACATTATTGAGCACAACTAAACGCTTGCATCAGCGGATATTTTTTCATAAATCGACACATATCGAAGCAGATATATCAGGGATTTCACAAAATTTAATATACCCAGTTTTCGTTGTTTCGAAATCAGAAGCACATACAGGCGTGACGTGAAAAGTTCAGCGAATATATCTGGTGGG
>DQIP01000161.1 GCA_020793565.1 Candidatus Methanovorans sp. | reverse complement strand
GCTTTAGGAGTTATCTTTAGACCGGGAACGCTCTGTTCGTTCGTTATATCGTGTGCGAAGCCGACATAACCGGATTCCTCACCTTTTGGTTCAAGCGTAATCAACCTGTTTCGCTTGTCGCGGATTACGGCCCTTGTAATAATTCAACTTTCGTTTCTCCATGGCACCTTTCCCTAGCAGATTGACCAGATTAGGTTTCTGATTTTTTCCACATTGTCCTGCTCGCTTCACACGAATCCGTTACCAGAAACGCATGCCGCAGTAGGGATATCCTGAACAAATGGGATAGCGTTAAGCAATCCAAAATTCAGCTTCTTGTCGCACGCGCACTTTCCGCAGGTAAAATGAATATTCGTATTATTTTTTCTGATAGCGTTTTCAAAAATTTAATTGCATTTATATTTTATAAGTCGGTGCTATTTATGGACAAATTTGCGGTGTTTTTGACATTATATCTAATAGTTCATAGGTGTATAATTGACATAAACGCCATCAGAATAAATTATTGAATTTTTGTAGATACCTGCGGAAAGTGCGTTGATATAGTACAACTTCCTCTTTAATTATACTCATCAATAAATCGTGTAAATATGAGCATCTTTATATGCAAAAGCAATATTTCAGTAACACTTATGGCTACTTTAAATATCTAAATTGTGCGATAAATATTACTAACTTAATATTTGTGGCATTTTAATCAGCAGGTAAAAATATGCGGAGAGAAAAAAATGGAAAATCAAGTATGCCAGGAATTGTACGCCGTCATCTAACATGGCTTGAACATTCAATTCGATGTGCACATTAAAGAAAATACCGGTATAATTACCAAAGTATAGACTTCGTTGAAAAAGAATATCTGAACAAACTGTTATTTTTTAAAGAGTGAGAGGTTTTTATGACAAAAAGTGCGAGTACCATTATTATTATTTTTGTTCTTCTGATAACATCCTGTTTTTTTGCAGGCTGTATATCTGAAAACAGCGGCATTGAAGAAGCCACTTCCAATCCGGGCCAGGAACTGGTAATTCCCCTGGGGGATCGGGAGATTACCATGGATCCTCTTGGCACTTCAACTTCATGGCATGTACGCCCACTGATTTTTGAGACCTTGGTGGTGGCAGATATTGAGGGTAACCATCCAGGTCTTGCAACCTCATGGAATGTATCAGAGGATGGAATGACATGGACATTCCATCTGCGGGAGGGAGTTAAATTCCATGATAATACTCCATTTGATGCGTTCAATGCAAATTACTCTATTTATAAATTCCTGGAAACTGGTAAATCTTACAGGTTTAAAGTGGAATCCATACAAACACCGGATGATCATACCCTGGTCATTGCCCTCAAGGATCCTTATGGTCCCTTCCTTGATGGCATGGGTTCTATCTGGATGGTAAGCCCCGGATGCTATGATAAAGAGGGAAAATTCAAAGAGGCGATTGGCACAGGCCCCTTTATTCCAGTTACATACTCAAAACAGGAGGTTGTACTTAAATCGAACCCGGACTACTGGGACGTCGCTCCAATAATCAAAAAGGTGACAATTAAAGTAATTCCAGATGCAACTACCCAGATTATGGCACTTGAGGCTGGGGAGTTGGATATTGTCGGTGCAGACCAATCCGGTGCAAGCTACTCCTATATTAAGAGATTTGAAGATGACCCGAGGTTTGTTATCTATAAAAGGAACCAATCCCAGATCGAGTTTCTCGGATTCAACTTAAATAACGAATTTTTCAGCGACAAGAGAGTGAGGGAAGCTATAAACTATGGTATTGACAGGCAGGCAATAATCAATTCAGTTCTTGAAGGATATGGTGTACCAGCCAAGGGGCCAATAGGTCATGATTCATCCATTCCATGGACAAATACAAAGATCAATGGTTATTCCTATGACCCTGAAATGGCAGCTAAGCTTCTGAAAGATGCGGGGTGGGAAGATAAAGACAACGACGGGGTTTTGGAGATGGATGGCAAGCGCTTTGAAGTCACACTTATTCATTCCGGTCACCGTTCCTTTAATGGTGCTATGACAGAGATCATTCAGGCCCAGCTTGCAAAGATCGGAATAAAAATAAATATCATGACGGTTGAACGCGGTGCCTTCTCGAGTAGTTTACAGAAAAAAGACTTTGATATGGCTGTGATTCCAAATTATGGAAAGGGCGAGACCGACCCATACCCCTATCTGTTCATGTTCTTCCATTCAAAGGGAACGTATCACATTATGGAAAACGAAACATTCGACCGCCTCTATTACCAGTCTATGAGTACGGTGGACCCTGATAAGCGAAAAGTCATGTATGATAAGATGCAGGACGTGATCATGGAGGAGTGCGTTGCAGCATTCCTGATGCACCCCGGTAAAACTGGTATTGCAAAGAAAGAACTCAACGACTTTGAGTTAAAATACGGATTTGGTGGATTTACATCATTGAAAAAAGCATACTTGAGTGATTAATATGAAAATCGGTGGAATCCTAGCATCCTACGGTCCCAGCCGCGGACTGATGATTAAGACCTACAGCAGTGCCATTGAAAACCTGGAGAAAAAAGGATGCCATATCGAGGCACGGTTTGAGAACTTCCTTGAAGAACAGGTGCCTGCAGAAGTGCCAGAGGATCTTATGCAATGGTTTGAAAATGAGGCAGATGCAGTGCTCATTTACTTCCCGCCTGACTATGCAGGGATTTTTGCGGAGATAGAGGATTTAAAAAAGCGCACATCAAAACCTATAATTCCACTCTCCCCCATGTGCGCTGCTCTTGCCACGGTATCCCCAAAACAGTTGAAAGTTTTCTGGGAATATCAGGGTTTTGGCGGCACAGAAAATATCGAAAATCTTCTGCTGTGCGCTGGAAAGACTGCCGGGAAATTTGACGGGGAGGTGCCCCCTCCGGTAGAAATGCCATCCACCGGTATCTATCATCCTGATGCCGGACAAGTTATCACAGATCTTGACAGGTATTTCGAATGGTATAATGAAAATAAAAAAGAGACATCAAGAACAGTAGGTCTCCTCTTCCCAAATCTGTTCTATATAGAAGATTCGCTTGGAGTATACGACGCCCTTATACGAAAGCTGGAAGAGAAGGGTTTTAGGGTAATCTGTGTATTCCATGATAAGATGGGGGGTGGTAAGAACACGGATGAGACAATTCGCGAATATTTCATAAAAGATGGAAAAACAATAGTAGATGCTGCAATCTTTTATGCCGCCTTTTTCCTGAACCCTGTGCGGAGTGAAAGTGGAAGCATAGAACAGGAAATGCCAAACGTCCTGAAAGAGCTCAATGTGCCGTGTCTAAAGATGATCCACTCTGCCCAAACTCCACAGGAATGGAGAGATAATCCGGAAGGTCTTAGCATATCCCAGATCATAATTAGCGTTACCCTGCCTGAATTTGACGGGCTCATAGAGCCGACCATAATCGGGACATCAGAAAAGAAGACCGATCCTGTGACCGGGGCCGAGATCCAGGATCCTGTACCCATCGATGAGCAGGTAGACTTCCTCGCATGCCGGGTGGAAAAATGGATCGAACTTGCAGGAAAGGCCAATTCTGAAAAAAAGGTTGCCATAATCTTTCACAATTCCCCTTGCAAAAGTGGAGTTGAAGATTCAGTGGGTGCTGGTTTTGGACTTGATACCCTGGAAAGCGTTTCGATAATCTTAAAAAAATTAAAAGAAGAAGGATACCGGGTTGACTGGGTACCGGAAAATGGAGAAGAACTCATCAATACCATCATGGAGAAAAAAGCCATAAGCGAGTTCAGGTGGACACCTCTTAGCGAAATAATAAAAAAGGGAGGTGCAGCCGGATTCGTTCCTCTTGAGACCTATGAAAAATGGATATACGAACTTCCGGAAGATGCCAGGGATAAGATATTTGACGGCTGGGGCAATCCCTTTGAAAACGGTCCGGACAGCATGGAAGATGTAGATAAAATGAGCCTTGCCCTTCATAATGGAAGCATTACGATCCCGGGTCTTGATCTCGGTAATATCTTTATCGGCATTCAACCCAAAAGGGGCTGCGCCGGGGCGCAGTGCGATGGGAATGTGTGTAAGATCCTTCATGATCCCGATATTGCTCCGCCCCACCAGTACCTTGCATATTACAAATGGATAGAGCATGAATTCGGTGCCGATGTCATGGTTCATGTGGGAACACACGGCAATATCGAACTCCTGCCAGGCAAAACGGTAGCCCAGTCATCATCCTGCTTCTCCAGGATATGTGTTGGCAGCATGCCTCATCTGTATATATATGTATCAAGCAATCCTATGGAAGGAGTGATTGCCAAAAGAAGGGGACTTGCAACACTGGTGGACCATCTCCATCCTGTGATGACTGCTGCCGGAACCTATGGCATTATTGAAGAACTGGAAGACCCTCTCGAAGAATATAAAAGGGCTGTACTCACAAATGATCGTGGAAGGGCAAAAGTATTGCAGGAGATTATCACTGAAAAATCTGCAGAGGCAAATTTTCCGAAAGAATCGACCGGATTTGGGGATTTTGACGGTTATGTGGAATATCTTCACGGCCAGATGAATATGGTGCGTGAGACAATGATACGCGACGGCCTTCACATTCTGGGACAGGCGCCGAAAGGAGATGCACTGGTTGATATGCTTGTCTCGATATTGAGGTTTGACCAGGGAAAGGTTCCGTCCATCAGGAGGGGAATACTGGAAGCGATGGGGCTTGACTATGATGATGTATTAAATGAACCTGAGGTGTTCATTCCTGAAACCGGCATGACCGGGGGCAAGCTCATAGATACCTGTACCGATATTGCCAGGAAGATTGTGGCAAAGGCACTTGAAAACGATATAGCTGCTGAAGATGAGATTGCCAGGATATCGAGACAGGCGATATCTGTCGTTATGGGTGCAGAGACCGAATTTCACTCAAATGGTATTGAAAATATTATTAAAACGGTCAGGCTCGCTTTTGATATCCTCCCGAAGATAAAACAAACTCCGGATGAGGTCACCAATCTTCTACGTGGTTTTAATGGCGAATTTATTGAAGCCGGAGCATCCGGCGCCCTGGCCAGGGGAAAAGTGGAAATTTTGCCAACAGGCAGGAATTTCTATGCCATTGACCCATGGAAGATACCCACGCCGGCAGCATGGAAAGTGGGTGTGGATCTTGCCGGGAAATTCTTCCACAAGTACCTGCATGAAAACGATGGTTATCCTGAAAATGTCGGATTCGTGTTCAGGTTCTTTGATACCTTCAGGGCAGACGGTGAACTCCTCTCGCAGATACTCTATACCCTCGGTGTGCAGGTGGTATGGGACGGTCCCAGGGTCAAAGGTCTTGAGGTGATCCCTTTAAATGAACTCAAAAGGCCGAGGGTTGATTGTACTATACAACTCTCGAGCATGCTCAGGGACGGTATGCCGTCTGCCTTTGAAATGATTGATGAGGCTGTACAGATGGTGGCTTTCCTGGACGAGCCCGATGATATGAATTATGTAAAAAAGCACACCTTTGAGAGGATGAAAGAACTTGAAGGTGAGAATGTGGGAGAAAAAACCAGCCCTGAGCGGCTCGCAACATTGAGGATATTTACCACCCAGCCAGGAACCTATGACTATGGGGTGAACACGGCAGTTGCAGCATCGGCATGGGAAACCGATGAAGACCTGGCAGGGATATTCACCAAGTTTTGCGGCTATGCATACGGCAAAGGGATCTATGGCAAGCCTGCTACGGAAGAGCTTGAATCAAATCTTAAACGAACCACCATTACCTATGATAAGTGGGATTCGGATGAATATGATATTCTGGAGTGCTGCCATATATTCGGCAGCCACGGAGGCTTTACAATGGCAGCCAAGGTGCTGTCGGGCAGCGATGTGGATGTCTATTTTGCAGATACGCATGATCCGGACCGTCCCCGGATCAGGGACATGAAGGATGAGCTTGAACGAGTTGCAAGAACCAGACTGCTTAATCCGAAATGGATCGAAGGGATGAAACGCCACGGTTACAAAGGAGCAGCAGTAATCTCAGATCGGGTCTATCATATGTACGGATGGCAGGCTACTACAAAGCTTGTGGGTGATTGGGTCTTTGACGATATTGCAAAGACATTTGTTATGGACGATGAAATGCGAAAGTGGTTTGAAGACAATAACCCATGGGCACTCGAAAGCCTGAGCAGACGTCTTCTGGAAGCAGAGCAGCGCGACCTGTGGCATGCAGATCCGGACGTCCTTGAAGCACTTAAAAACGGATACCTTGAGATCGAAGGCTGGATGGAAGAAAGTATGGGCGATACCGAGGGCGATTTCCAGGGCGGGGCAATCAATGTCGTAAGAGTGACTGCCGATGATATTAAATGAATGTTTGCAAGTTTCAAAAAATCGATTTGCTAGAGTGGTATGATGTTTGCAATAAAAACCGACAAGATCACCAAAACATATGGAGATCTGGTAGCTGTTAACAATGTTGATATTGAGATCAACAAAGGTGAGATATTTGGTTTACTCGGTCCCAATGGAGCCGGTAAAACCACGATGATCAAAATGCTGGCTACTTTGCTCAAGCCTACATCAGGTTTTGCACAGGTGTGGAGCCATAATATTTTAAATGAACCGGATGCGGTGAGAAGATCAATTGGCATTGTATTTCAAAATCCGAGTATAGATATCGAATTAACTGGCAGGGAAAACCTGAATTTTCATGCTATCGTGTATAATTTAAGTAAAGACCTGAGAAAAAAAAGAATCGATGAAGTCCTGGATCTTGTTGAATTACACGATAAAGCCGATGTTTTTGTTAAAAACTATTCCGGCGGAATGCAGCGTAGATTGGAAATAGCCAGGGGATTGATGCATTTCCCAAATGTTCTGTTTTTAGACGAACCAACTCTCGGTTTAGATGCCCAAACAAGGCGCAGTGTCTGGGGATATATTAAAAAGTTGAATGAAGAAGAAAATATAACAGTTGTTTTAACCACGCACTACATGGATGAAGCAGACCATCTCTGTGGCAGGGTTGCAATCATTGACCACGGTGAAATAATTGCTCTTGATAGTCCGGCCAGTTTGAAAAAATCGATTGGTAAAGACACAATATCGCTTCAGGTAATGGAGAAGGACATTTTTTTAAATGCATTAACTGTTTCTGATCTTATGAAAGATATGGAGTTGCATGATGTATCTTCCGATAAATTTTTGGACGGATCTTTAGATGGATCTTTGGATGGATATCTACATTTGAGTGTGGAAAACGGTGAAAAAATGATTCCAAGAATAATGGATCTTGCTCACAAAGAAGGCGTTTTTGTCCAGTCTGTTGATTTACACAAACCAACCCTGGAAGATGTTTTCTTACATTTCACAGGAAGATCGATCCGTGAGCAGGAAGCAGGCAAAAAGGAATATATGCAGAGGATGATGGGAGCAAGAATGAGAGGCACAAGATGATGTTAAGTTTTAATGCAATATACATAATCTGGCTCAGGGAAATGACGAGGTTCTTCAGGGCAAAAAGCAGGGTCATTGCCTCACTGTCAATGCCGTTCTTTTTTCTCATATTTTTAGGACTGGGATTTAATGCAGCTGCCAAGTTTTCCGGCATACCCCAGGGAATTGCCTATATCGATTTTCTTGCACCAGGTATTATTGGAATGACCTTGCTTTTTGATTCACTTAGTAGCGGACTTTCCGTTATCTGGGACAGGCAGTTCGGATTCCTGAAAGAGATAATGGTTGCACCGGTTGACAGGTTGTCGATCGTGGCAGGGAAAATACTTGGTGGAGTGACAACAGCACTGATGCAGGGGATTTTAATACTGCTGATAGCATCCGGGATCGGCGTGAAGATCACCGGATTCACCGGATTTTTATCGTCCATAGTATTCATGGTCCTGATTGCGGTATCGTTTGTTGCTTTAGGACTGGTATTCGCATCACAAATAGAGGATATGCATGGTTTTCAATTAATAACAAGACTTTTTGCATTTCCGGTTTTTTTTCTTTCAGGTGCATTCTTCCCCCCGGATAACCTGCCTGTCTGGCTGCGATATTTGACCTATGTCAACCCGTTAACCTATGGTGTGGATGGACTCAGGTACTGCTTGATTGGAATAACACACTTTTCTGTAACCTTAGATGTACTTGTGCTGGTGTGTTTTTCAACTCTCATGATTATTTTGAGCACTTATTTATTCAGTCGAATAGAAGTGGACTGAACAATATACCAGAAGAGTGATCCTATGTTAAAATTCATCCTGAAAAGAATGTTTTTGATGTTCATCGTTATGTTAGGCGTGACGATGATGACCTTTTTAATAATGAATCTCACACCCGGCGATCCGGCAGAGATGATAGCGATGGCCAGATATGGTGTGGATGACCTGACCCGGGAGGATATCGAATTGGTAAGGGTGCAGGAAGGCCTGGATGCACCGGTATATATCCAATACCTCAGGTGGTTGAACCATGTGCTGCATGGAGACTTAGGCTGCAGTTTGACAAATGGCGATCCGGTGTTACCTGAGATATTGATCCGGTTCCAGGCCACGATCAAACTTGCTGTCGCCAGTATGATTATAGCATTAATAATCGCGGTTCCGGTCGGGATCATCTCAGCAACCCGGCAATACTCCATGGTTGATAATGCCAGTATGATGGGGGCAATGCTTGGTGTATCCATGCCAAATTTTTGGCTTGGCTTATTGCTTATGCTATTATTTTCATTATATCTCGGCTGGTTTCCGGTTTGTGGATATGGTAGTTTCGAGTATATCGTACTACCTGCACTGACGCTTGGAACCGGGATGGCGGCTATCACAGCAAGGATGATGAGGGCGAATATGCTTGAAGTGCTCGGGCAGGATTATATCAGAACCGCAAGAGCAAAAGGATTGGGTGAAAAAATTGTTATCAGCAAACATGCACTGAAAAATGCACTCATCCCGATCGTGACTATTATAGGCATGCAATTTGGCAGGGTACTTGAAGGCGCGGTTATTGTTGAAACGATCTTTGCGTGGCCAGGTATAGGTAAATTACTGGTTGATTCGATATACGCACGGGATTTTGCAATGATTCAGGGTGGTGTACTGTTTGTGGCAGCCATATTCGTTATTGTCAATCTGGTTGTAGATATATCATATACCTATCTGGACCCAAGAATAAGGTATGAATCCGGAAGATGAACAAACATACGAATAAATCGAACAACAACAGATGAACGAATCGACATCGAAGTATGAAAACGTAAGTGAGGTAGCAAATTTGAAATCCGGTCATAAAATGGTTTTCCACCAGTTAAAAATGAATAAAATGGCGATGATCGGATTGTTAATTATCATTTCACTCGCATTTATTGCGATCTTTGCGCCTTTTATTGCCCCCCATGATCCGGTCGAGCAGAATCTTGAAAAACGTTTGTTATCACCCTCCCGGGAATATCCTATGGGAACAGATGAACTGGGCAGGTGCCTGATGAGCAGGATCATATACGGAGCCAGGGTCTCGCTGCTGGTAGGTGTAATTACGGTTGGAATAATAACAGTTATCGGAGTGACACTTGGTTTAATTTCCGGATACTTTGGAGGTATCATGGATGAGATCATAATGCGATTTGTGGACGTAATGCTGGCATTCCCGGGAATCATACTCGCCCTGGTGATCGCAGGCGCACTGGGCCCGGGTCTTTTCAATGTGATGCTTGCCCTGGCGATGGTTGGCTGGACCGGTCTTGCCAGGGTAGTTCGAAGTTCTGTGCTGTCTGTGAAAGAAAAGGAATTCGTTGAGTCGGCAAGAGCGCTTGGCTGCACTGATCTATATGTCATGACCCGTCATATCCTGCCCAACGTGATGACACCGGTGATAGTGCTGGCAACGCTTGATATGGCTTTTATAATTCTGGCAGCAGCCGGCATGAGTTTTTTGGGGCTGGGAGCGCAGCCGCCAATTCCTGAGTGGGGTGCGATGCTGAACAGTGGACGTGCCTTTATGCGGACAGCACCCCATCTGACGACCTTTCCAGGGTTGGCAATTATGATTACAGTACTGGCATTCAATTTTCTGGGCGATGGACTGCGGGATGCTTTAGACCCGAGGCAGCAACAGGAGTTGAAGGAATGACATGTCTAAATTTAAGCATACGTGACTTGCCAGATCGTTTGCCTCATCAAAAAGAAATAAAGCCTCTTCTTTTGTTATTTCCCTTATCTCTTGCATCAGCCAATATTTTATCAAATTCCATTTTAAGTTCTCCTTTTGCATCTTAGTTCATCATTGTCTGTGATGTTCTTTCTCATGATGAAATACCAGTTTATCAAATGTATCGAGCTGTGTTTTATTTTATTATAACCCATCTTCGCCA